>JBKJSW010000386.1:0-5585 GCA_046595765.1 Ahniellaceae bacterium | reverse complement strand
GTCTGCCAGCCCACGATGTCGCCCGGATTCTTAGCGACCAACGTTTCCTTGCCCGAATCGAGGTCGACCCGATAAACGTCGAACACCTCAGGATTGCGGCGGTTGTGGATCACCAGGATGTGGCCCGGATCGTCCGGCAGGTCGTCCTGGATGCCGGCGCGTACCTTGGTTCCCGGGGTCAGGTCCGTGATCTTGCCGCTCGCGACGTCGACCGCGACCACGTGGGTGTTCTCGTCGCCACCGAAGTCCTTCTCGAACAGGATGGTGTCGCTGCCCTTCCAGTAATAGATGCCAATGTCGCGCGCCGTCTCTCCGGTGAGCCGGCGCGCTTCGCCGACTGGCGTGCTGCCGTCAAGCGCCTGCACGAATACGTTGAGCCGGCGCGGATTGCCGTCCACCGCAACCGGCTGCATGTATCCGAGTGTCTTGCCGTCTTCGCTCAGGCGGAAGTAAGCCTTGTCGGGATTGCTGAAGAAATCGCGGATCGGGAACTGCTGCGTAGCGTCGACCCGGGTCGCAGCAAGCGTCTCGCCGGGCGACAGCCCGGCCGCGATCACCAATGTGGCTCCCAACACTCGCGTACAGAATCCGGCAGGTTTATTCAAAGTCATGTGTGTCCCCTGTGGTGTCGTGACCGTCGCGTCGCGCGCGCATCCGTTCCGCGGAATGTCGGAACTGCGCACGAATGTTATGCGCCCGGTGGTCGCATTGGCATGTCCCATTCGGCACGCATTCTCGGCAAAATGCTCCTGCAAGCATCTCCCTTGGTGCAACGAGCCGACGCGCAGGCGTGCACAATCCGGGCGCGTCGCCGGTAAGGTTCTCGAGGCTTCACTCAGGGCGACATCGCCAAGGCGATGGCGATTCGCATGTCGGGCGCTTTATTCAATCGGCGCGATCCATGTCCAATGATCCAAGGACGCAAATACAGGCTGCGGTGGCTGCGAGGCAGTTCGCGCGCGCGCAGGCGTTGCTGCACCAGCTGCTGGCCGAGCAGCCGGGGGATGCGGGAGTTCATTTCGAGCTGGCATTCGTGGAGATGAACCTCGAGCGGCCGGAACCTGCCGCCGAGCATCTTGCCCACAGCACGCGCCTGCAGCCGCGCTTCGCCGAGGCCTGGATACGTCGCGGACAGGTGTTGCTGTTGCTGGGGCGTCACGAAGAAGCGTTGCCGTGCTTCGAGGCCGCGTGCCGGCTCGTCCCGCGAGATGCGCGTGGCTGGGAAGGCATGGCGCAGGTGCTCAAGGCCCTGAAGCGTGATTTTGCGGGTCTGCTGCGCGCTCGCCGTCAGCTGGTCACGCTCGATCCGGCATCGACCGATGCGTGGATGCGGCTCGCCCACACTTACCGCACCGGCGATCTGGCCGAGGAAGCCGCGTCTGCCCACCAATCCGTGTTGCAGCTCAATCCCCGACACCTCGCTGCGCGCTGGTCCCTTTTCCAGCACCCCTGGACTTCGTGCTTCGACGATGATCAATGGATCGCCGACTTTGCCGCGCGCTGGGACGCCGGCATGGCGTGGTTCGAAGCGCTGCCCGTGGAGAAGTTGGATCAGGAAGAGGTCGCGCAGGCGCTGTTGATCGCCACCGATTACCACGTTCACTATCTGCCGGGCCCTCTGCTCGAAGAACGCAAGCGCTACGCGGCGCTCGTCACGCGCCTCGCGCACTCGGTGTGGGCACCGCCCGTCGTTGCGAAGCGGCCGCGCGCGGCACGCAAGCGCATCGGCTTCGTCAGCGCCTATTTCCGCCGACACTCGGTCATGAAGGTCGCCGGCGCCCTCGTCACGGCGCTTTGCACCGACGACTTTGAAGTGCTGATCTACCACCTGGACGATGTGGAAGACGCCTGGACCCTCGACCTGAAGCACCGCGCCAGCGGATACCGTGGCGGCACGCATCGACCCGAATACTGGCTGTCCGCGATCGCGCAGGATGCGCCGGACGTACTGGTCTATCTCGACATCGGACAGCACCCACTCGCACAGATATTGCCTGCGTACCGATTGGCCCCCGTGCAGATCGCCTTCTGGGGTCATCCGCTCACGTCAGGCTATCCATCGATCGACTGGTTCGTCAGCGCAGACGAGGTCGAGTGCCCCGAAGCGCAGCAACACTACAGCGAACGCCTGTACCGGCTCGCGGGCCTGGGCACGTGTTACGCGATGCCATCCGGCCAACCCGGCATGGACGCCGAGCACGCCGAGCACGGCGAGGTGCGATTCCTGCTTGCGCAGAACGTGCTGAAGATAAAGCCCGAGATGGACGAGACACTGGCGCGCATCGCGGTGCAGGTGCCGCAGGTGCGCTTCCATATCCTGCCGCACGTACGCGCACACGTGGCGGACGCGCTGCGACAGCGACTGGAGCGCAGCTTCGCGCGCCACGGACTGCGCGCCGACGCGTTCGTCCGCATGCAGACACATGTCTCCGAATCCGCATTCGTCGCCCTGGCACGCTCCTGCCACCTCAACCTGGACATCCCGGACTGGTCGGGCGGCATCACCACGTTCGACGTGCTCGCTCAGGACCTGCCCACCCTCACCTGCCCCGCGCAAACATTTCGCAGCCGACAGAGCGCGGCGTTACTGCACAGGATGGGCCTCGAAGCGCTGGTCGTCGACGACATGGACCAGTACGTGACACGGGCAGTGGCGGTCGCGAAGGACCGCGACCTCCGTGCCGCCATGCGGCAGCAGGTGAAGGAGCGCAAACTGCTGGTGTTCGACGACCGTCGCGCCGTGGATGACTGGGTGCGTTTCATCACCGAAGTCGAGCCGGCAGCTCTGCCGTGACGGCAACGTTCGACGCCGCCCGCGCATCGCGGGAGGTGCGGCAGCGGTGTCGAAGCCGCCCGCGCCGTGGCAACCACTGACGCGACTAGCAACCCGCCGCCGGTTGCGTCGATCCGGAGCACGCGGAACCACGCCTCGACCCAATTCGTCTGTGCCTGCGCCGATAACTGGCGATTCCCCCGCGCGTGGGGCGGTAGTACGATTTGCCGCACGTCCTGAAGGGGGAGGTCGACATGGCTACCTGGGAGATCGAGGGTCGCGAGCTGGTCAACTGCAGTTGTGATTACGGCTGCCCCTGCCAGTTCAACTCGCTGCCCGACAAGGGCCACTGCCACGCGGTCGCGGGCATACAGATCGACGCTGGCCACCACGGCGAAACGCCGCTGGATGGCCTGCGTGTCGCCGCGATCTTCAAATGGCCAGGTCCCATCCACGAGGGCAATGGCGAGGCGATCGCGTTTGTCGATGCCAAGGCGAGCGACGCGCAACGCGAAGCACTGCTGCGGATCATGAGCGGCCAGGACACCGACCCGTTCGCCACAATGTTTGCCGTCTACGCCTCGACCGTCACCAAGATGCACGATCCGGTGTTCACAGACATCGACCTCGAGCTCGACATCGACGGACGCAAGGGCCGCATCTTCGTCAAGGACTACATTGACACGATCGGCAGGCCCATCCGCAACAAGGTCTCGGGCGCTGAAACCCGCGCGCAGATCGTGTTGCCGGAGGGTTTTGAATATGCGGTGGCCGAGATCGGCAGCGCGTCGACCACGACCGGGGGTCCGCTCAAGATTGCGCTGACCGACACCTATGGGCAGTTCGCGCGACTGCACCTCAACAGCCACGGAGTCGTCCGGGCCTGATTCGCGTTGATGTCTTCAGCGCCGGCAATTGAAGGCCTGCTGCGTCGGGACCGCGCGATCACGATCGCGTGCCTGTTCGCATTGTGGGCGCTCACCTGGGGGTACACCGCGGCGGGCGCGGGGCTCGGCATGAGCGCGTGGGACATGACCACGCTGGCACTGTTGCCGCAACAGGAGACGGCAGTCCCGCCCCCCGCCCTGTCGGGAATGGAATCGATGCCCTCCATGGCGACGACATGGGACGCCGGCACCTGGGCGCTGGTCACCGGCATGTGGTGGACGATGATGATCGCCATGATGGTGCCGAGCGCGGCGCCGACCGTTCTTCTATACGCGCGGGTGCATCGCCACGCGCACGCACAACCATCCGGCTCGAACGCTCCCGTTGGCGCATTCGTCGGCGGCTACTTCCTCGTGTGGCTGGCCTTCTCCATCGCGGCCACCGCGCTGCAGCTCGAGCTGCAGAACGCGGGCATCGTGTCCGCGATGTCGATGGGCTCGCAGGTTCGATGGATCTCGGGCGCGACGCTGGTCGCGGCGGGCCTCTACCAGCTGTCACCGCTCAAGAATGCGTGCCTCGCGCATTGCCGCGCACCGGCAGAATTCCTCTCGCGCCACTGGCGCCCCGGCGCGGCGGGCGCACTGCGGCTCGGCGTGGTGCACGGGGCCTGGTGCCTCGGTTGCTGTTGGACGCTGATGGCCTTGCTGTTCGTCGGCGGCGTCATGAATCTCGCATGGATCGCCGCGCTGTCGCTGCTTGTGCTCGCCGAAAAAGTCCTCGCGGCCGGTCCATGGGTCGGTCGCATCTCAGGCATCGCACTCATCGCGTGGGGCGCAGCGCTCCTCCTCTTGCATTCGTAACGTCGAAAAATCACCCAGCGCCTTCAGAAAGGCCCGGCATTGTTGATACAGATCAGGGGACCTGTCGCCGGGAAGAAATAGGTGAGTCCGATGCAGTTTTCATCGGTCGCCCAGGATGCACCGGCAGTCAAGGTGAATGCGAATGGATTCTGGTACGAGCACTCGTAGGTGAGTCGTTCCCCTGCGGCGAACTGGAAAAAGGTCGGTGGGCCGAATTGGGTGACCGACGGGTTCCGCCAATCGGTCGTCACTACCAGCGTCTGCGCGCCTTTGCGCAGCGTCGCGTTCGTGGCGAAACCATGCGTCTGCGTGGAGAACGACCAGAAACGCGTCGCCGCGGGAACCGCACAACTGGCGCTGACTGTCTGCGTGCCGCCCGCCGGCACGTTGATCTGCGAGTTGTATGTCATGTAGGTCGCGGTGCGCGTGTAAGGGACACCGCTGGCGAGTGCGAAAGCCGAGAGCGTGGCCGAGCCGGTGACGGGCATGTCGGTGGCGTTGAGGAAATGCAGTTCGATGAACAGCGGCTGCGCGGCCAGCAGCTCGAGCGCGACAGGCAAGCCCGCACCATCGCTGGTCGGCATCTGCAGCGTGTTTGCAGGACGTTGCGTCTGGTAAATGCGCCTGGCGGTGGTGGTGTTCTGTGGCGACTCGAATCCGCAATCGACGGTGGAGAACGTCCCTGGGGGCTGGCGGTCCGCCGGCGCGCCGCCGTTAGTGGCATACGTCGCGTAGACGAACATCGCTGTCGCGGCCGATCCGAACGCGGATTCAAGCTTCTTGACGCCGATGGTCGCCGCGTTCGGCGTCCGGAAATAGTAGCAATACGAAACTTCCTCTCCCGGCGCGATGGTCGCTGTCGGTACCTGCACGATGAAGGTCGGGCAGCCGGGCGCAGTGGGCGTCGCCACGCAGTCCGGAGGCTGCTCGAAGCCGTTGGAGAAGACCGCTTCGGTGCCCGCACGCGCCGCCGGATTGAGCAACGCCAAGCCGATGGCCAAGTAAGCAACTGGCAAATGAGACGAGGACGACATCGACGGATTCCACGATACGCGGCACCGTGC
>JBKJSW010000048.1:0-5242 GCA_046595765.1 Ahniellaceae bacterium | reverse complement strand
ACTCAGGTCGGGCCGGTGCTCGTTGCCGAACATGAGGCCGCTGCCGATGCGCGCGTAGTGCCGATGCGCTGGGGACTGATCCCGGCGTGGGCGAAGGACGCGAAGATCGGCGCGCAGACCATCAACGCACGCGTCGAGACCGTCGCGACCAAGCCATCGTTCCGTTCCGCCTGGCAACGACGCCGCTGCCTGGTGCCGGTTTCGGGATACTTCGAATGGCCGGTGATCGGCACGATCAAACAGCCCTACTTCATCCACCCGCTGGAATCGCCGCTGCTGTTCTGCGCCGGACTCTGGGAACAATGGCGTGCGCCGGAGGGCAACACGGTGTTGTCGTATTCGATCATCACGCGCGCGGCGGCCGGCGACATCGCCAGCCTGCACGACCGCATGCCGCTCGCGCTCCAACCCCGGGTTTTCGCCGACTGGCTGTTCGGAGACGCAACGCGCGCGCAGTTGATCGTGGACGACGCGCCACCGATCGCAGTTGCCTTCCATCCGGTTGCGCGCGCCGTCGGCAGCCCGCGCAATAATTTCCCCGCGTTGATCGATCCCGTCGCGCTGGCAGACGCCGCATCCGAGCCGGAAGAACCTTGATCGACGGGAGCTCGTCGCCCCTGGCGCTTACGGCGCGAGGGCGGCCACGCACCAGGCGAGCAGTGGTCCGCCGAACAGGAACAGGGCGACTAGCGCCAGTCCATTGCCGCCGAGCACGATGCGCAATGTCCGATCGTCGGCGATTTCAAAAGCCGAGCCTTCGAGTGGCTCGTCGAAGTACATGACCTTGATGACGCGCAGGTAGTAGAAGGCACCGACCACCGCGAACGCGACCGCGGCGATCGCCAGCCAGAGCATGCCGGCGTCCAGTGCCGACTTGATCACCAGCACCTTGGCAGTGAAACCGACGAATCCGGGAATCCCCGTCAGCGACGCCATCACCGCGAGCAGCAGCAGGGCGAGCCAGGGATGCTGTGCATTGAGTCCACGAAGATCTTCGATGCGCTCGATTTCCCTGCCGGAGTGGCGCAGCGCGAGCATCGCGCCAAAGGCCGCTGCAGTGGCCAGCGAATACGTCACGGCATAGAACGTCGCGGCGGCGTATCCACTGTCGCGGGCGGCGACCATGCCCATGAGCAGGAAGCCCATGTGCGAAATCGTCGAATACGCCAGCATTCGTTTCAGGTTCTTCTGCGCCAGCGCGAACACGTTACCGAGGCCCATGGAGGCCACGGCGAGTATGCCAAGCATGACCGTCCAGCTGTCGCTCATTGCCGGCAGCCCGGTCGCGAGCAGCCGGTACAGCATTCCGAATGCCGCGATCTTCGGCGCCGCCGCGATGAATAGCGTGACCGCAGTCGGCGAACCCTCGTACACGTCCGGGACCCACATGTGGAACGGCACCACGCCCAGCTTGAAAGCAAGCCCGACCACCACGAACACCAGTCCGAACGCGAGCATGCCCCGTTCGTAACCAACCGCGCTCGCGGCGGCCAGCTCGTCGAGCTGGAGCGTTCCGGTGGCACCGTACAACAGCGAAATCCCGTACAGCAGCAGCCCCGACGCCAATGCGCCCAGCACGAAATATTTCATCGCCGCTTCCGACGCCGTGGGCGAGTCGCGCTGCAGCGCGACCAGCGCGTAGCTCGAAAGCGACATGAGTTCAAGGCCGAGGTACAGCATGAGCAGGTTGCCGCTCGACACCTGCAGCATCATGCCGAGCACGGCAAATAGCACCAGCAGGTAGAACTCGCCGCCGAATAACTGCTGCCGCTGCAGGTATGGCTTGGCATACACCAGCACGAGTGCGGTCACGCCGAGCAGGAAAACCTTGAGCAGGTCGCCGAGTCCGTCGAGCGCGATCATCCCGCCAAACGCCGTGCCCGCGCGCGCCGTTTCGGGCACCCGCAGAACCAGCACCACCGTGAGCAGCAGCACCACCACCGACAACACGTGGGTCACGATGCGTCGCGACTGCGCGATGAAGAGGTCGGCAAGCAGGATTACGCAAGTGGCCGCAAGCAGGAAAAGTTCGGGTGCGAGGGCCACGACGTCTTTGAGGGAGAACATTGCGTTGTCCACGATCAGACCTTGCTGCCGGCGAGTTGCGCGACCAGTTCGGCAATCGCGGGATTCATGAGGTCGATGAGCGGCTTGGGCCAGACGCCCAGCGCGAGGGTCGCCAGCGCGAACGCGGCCAGCACGAACATTTCGCGCGCGTCGATGTCGCGCAGCGCAGCGACGGTGGGATTGGCTACGTCACCGAACACCACGCGCTTGGTCAACCACAGTGTGTAGGCGGCGCCGAGCACGAGCGTGATCGCCGCGCCGAACGCCAGCCACGGATTCGCCTGGAACACAGCCAAAATCACCATGAACTCGCCAACGAAGCCCGAGGTGCCTGGCAACCCGCAGTTGGCCATCGCGAACAACACCCAGAACGCGGCGAACCATGGCATCACGTTGGCCACGCCACCGTAGTCGCGGATCATGCGGCTGTGCGTGCGCTCGTACAGCATGCCCACGCAGGTAAACATCGCCCCCGAGATGAACCCGTGGGAAACCATCTGCACCATGGCACCCTGCACCGCCAATTGCGCGGCGTCCAGGTTGTTGAAATCCCGCACCAGCGCCAGCGCGATGAAGACGCCCAGCGTGGTGAATCCCATGTGCGAAATGGATGAATAGGCGATCAGCTTCTTCATGTCGTCCTGCACCAGCGCGACGAAGCCGATGTAAATGATGGCAATGAGCGACAGCGCGATGACCAGCCAGGCGAACTCCTGCGACGCATCGGGCGTGATTGGCAGGTTGAAGCGCAGGAAACCGTAGCCGCCGATCTTGAGCAGGATCGCCGCCAGCACCACCGAGCCCGCGGTGGGCGCCTCGACGTGCGCATCCGGCAACCACGTGTGCACCGGGAACATCGGCACCTTGACGGCGAATGCCAACAGGAATGCGAAGAACAGCCACGTCTGTTCGCCACGCGTCAGCGGCAGGTCTGCCAGCACGCCGAGTTCGAATGAACCGGCCTTGAGGTAGAGCCAGATCAAACCGACCAGCATGAACACGGAGCCGAAGAACGTGTAGAGGAAGAATTTGACCGTCGCGTAGACGCGCCGCTCGCCGCCCCACACGCCGATGATGAGGAACATCGGGATCAGCATGCCCTCGAAGAACATGTAGAACAGCAGCGCGTCCTGCGCGCAGAACACGCCGATCATGAGGCCCTGCAGGAACAGGAACGCGGCGAAGTACTGGTTGACCCGCTTGTCGATCGCGGTCCACGCGCCGGCCACGACCAGTACACCGGTGAACGTGGTGAGCAGGATCAGCGCCACCGACACACCGTCGACACCGAGGCTGTAATACGCGTTGAGGGCCGATAGCCACGGGAAGCGTTCCCCGACCTGCAGGCCCGCCACGCCAATGTCGAACGCCGCGTACAGTGCGATCGACAGCAGCAGTCCGGCGATCATGACCGCCAGCGCGAGCCAGCGCGCCGCCTGCGGCCGTTGGTTGCCGACGGCCAGCACCGCGACCCCGCCGACGATCGGCAGCCAGATGAGCAGGCTCAGCAACGGCAGGCGGAAGATCAGTTCGAGGGTCATGTGGTCAGAGCGCCCAGCGCACGTAGGCCAGCAGGCCGATGAGGCCGAGGATCATGGCGATGGCGTAGTGATAGAGGTATCCAGACTGCAGGTAGCGGAGCACACCCGCGCTGCGTTCGATGAAGGTGGCCGGGCCGTTCACCAGACCGTTGTCGATGATCGCGACGTCGCCGGCCTTCCAGAGTCCGCGTCCCAGGCGCACGCTGCCGCGCGCGAAAAGCGCCTGGTAGAGCTTGTCGAAACCGTACTTGTTCTCCAGCACGCGGACGGCCGGCGCGAGTGCCCGGCGGAAACGCGCGGAGGTACCAGGCCGCAGCAGGTAGATGTACGTCGCGGCGGCAAAGCCTGCCAATGCCAGCCAAAACGCCGGTGCCTTGAGGCCGTGCAGCGCGAACGCCATGGGGCCGTGGAACTCCTCGTCCAACGCAGCCATGGCGCCATGGCGGGTCGCGTCCACGAAGATCGCGCTGCCGAAGAAATCACCGAACAGCAGCGGCCCGATCGTGAAGTAGCCGATCACGATCGACGGAATCGCGAGCAGGATCAACGGGACCGTCACGACCCATGGGGATTCGTGCGGCTCGACCGGGCCGTGAGGAGGAGAAATGGGGTCAGAGTGGCCTTTCTCCGCCGAAGAGTCGTGGGTCGCGTGAGCGTCCTCAGAAAACCCACTCTGACCCCATTTCTCCGTGCCGTGGAAAGTCATGTACAGCAACCGGAAGCTGTAGAAGCTGGTCACGAATACCCCGAGCAGGACCGCCCAGTACGCGTAGTGTTCGACCAAGCCGCCACCGTGCTCGGCGGCGTGGTGCGTCGCCTCGATGATCGTGTCCTTGGAGTAGAACCCCGAGAACAAGGGCGTGCCGACCAGCGCCAGCGTCCCGATCAGCGAGGTGATCCAGGTGATGGGCATGTACTTGCGTAGGCCACCCATCCGCCGCATGTCCTGCTCGTGGTGCATGCCGATGATGACGCTGCCTGCGGCGAGGAACAGCAGCGCCTTGAAAAACGCGTGCGTCATCAGGTGGAAGATCGCTGCCGAATATGCGGACACGCCGAGCGCCACCGTCATGTAGCCGAGCTGCGAGAGGGTCGAATAGGCGACGACACGCTTGATGTCGTTCTGGACGATGCCGATGAGGCCGGTGAAGAAAGCCGTGGTGGCGCCGATGAACAGCACGAACTGCAATGCGGTGTCGGACAGTTCGAACAGCGGCGACATGCGCGCGACCATGAAGATGCCCGCGGTAACCATCGTCGCGGCGTGGATCAGCGCGGAAATAGGCGTGGGGCCTTCCATCGAATCCGGCAGCCATACGTGTAGCGGGACCTGGGCAGATTTGCCCATGGCGCCTACGAACAGCGCGATACAGACGAAGCTCGCGGCGCTCCAGGTGATGCCGGCCCAGGGCGAGAACGTGGCCGCAGCCAAGGCCGTGCGGTTGTCGAAGGCCTGCGCGTAATCGAGCGTGCCGAGCCAGAACAGCACACCGGCGATGCCGAGCAGAAACCCGAAATCGCCGACGCGGTTGACCAGGAACGCCTTGAGGTTCGCGACAATCGCGGTCGGCCGCTTGAACCAGAAACCGATCAGCAGGTACGACACGACGCCGACTGCCTCCCAGCCGAAGAAC
>JBKJSW010000448.1:0-3056 GCA_046595765.1 Ahniellaceae bacterium | reverse complement strand
CGGGTTCGCGCAAGCCGCAGGCGATGGTGTTGACGCCTACCCGCGAGCTGGCGATCCAGGTCGCGGAGGCATTCCAGCGCTACGCGCACGGCACACCTGGCTTCCAGGTGCTGCCGATCTACGGTGGCCAGAGTTACGGACCCCAGCTCGCGGCGCTCAAGCGCGGCGTCCAAGTGGTCGTGGGCACTCCCGGGCGCTTGCTCGATCACCTCGACCGTCGCTCCCTCGACCTCTCAGAGCTGAAGTATCTCGTGCTCGACGAGGCCGACGAGATGCTGCGCATGGGCTTCATCGACGACGTCGAGAAAATCCTCGCGGCGACGCCGGAAGGCCGCCAGATCGCGCTGTTCTCGGCGACGATGCCGGCGCCGATCCGGCGTATCGCCAAGACGCACCTCAAGGATCCGGCCGAAGTCACCATCACGTCGAAGACCTCGACGCTGGTCAGCACTCGCCAGCGCTACTGGATGGTGAGCGGCGTCCACAAGCTCGATGCGTTGACGCGTATTCTCGAAGCCGAGCCGTTCGACGCGATGATCGTGTTCGCGCGCACCAAGCAGGCCACGGAAGAGCTCGCGGAGAAGCTGTCCGCGCGCGGCTTCAACGCTGCTGCCATCAATGGCGACCTGGCGCAGGCGCAACGCGAACGGGCCATTTCCCGCCTTCGCGACGGCCAGCTCGACATCCTCGTGGCAACAGACGTGGCGGCGCGCGGACTCGATGTCGAACGCATCAGCCACGTACTCAACTACGACATCCCCTACGACACCGAGAGCTACGTGCATCGCATCGGCCGCACCGGCCGCGCCGGCCGCAGCGGCGAGGCGATCCTGTTCGTGGCGCCGCGCGAGCGCGGGATGCTGCACGCGATCGAACGTGCAACGCGTCAACCGATCACCCCCATGGAATTGCCGAGCGTCGACAAGGTCAACGATCGGCGCCTCGAGAAATTCCGCGGGCGCATCGACGCTGCCCTGAGCGACGACGCGCAGGACTCGTTCCGCCAACTCATCGAAGACTACGAGCGTGAACGCAACGTGCCCGCGATCGAGATCGCCGCGGCGCTCGCTCGCGCACTCCAGGGCGACGAGCCGTTGCTGCTCAAAGCCGACCCGCCCCAGCGCGCCACGCGTGAATACGCGCCCCGCGAAGCCCGCGAGCACGGGTCACGGTCGCGCAGCGACGCCGGCCGCCCTTCGCGGTTCGAGCGGACCGGCGACGCGAACCGGGCACCCCGCTTCGAGAGTTCGTCGGCATCGCCCGAGCGCGCTCCGCGCTTCGAGCGCCCGGGCAACTCGCCTGATCGCGCGCCCCGCTACGAACGTCCGCAGGATCCGACCCCGCATTTCGAGCGCGCCAGCGACTCCGGCGATCGTGCCCCGCGCACGACCCGCCCCGCCGATGCGGACAAGGAGACGTATCGCGTCGCTGTCGGCCGCGAACACGGCGTGATGCCGAAGCATATCGTCGGCGCGCTCGCCAACGAGGCCGGACTCGAAGCGCAGCACATCGGACGGATCGAGATCGAGGAGAGTTCGACGCTCGTCGACCTGCCCCGCGGCATGCCCGAAGACCTGCTTTCGCACCTTAAATCGGTGCGGGTCTGCGGCAAGCCATTGCGCATTGAGCGCTTCGATCCAGCCCGTAGCGCCCAAGGACCGCGCGCCGATGCGAAGCCGCGCACCTACGCCAATCGCGGTGCCGACACCGGCGCTCCCAAGCGGCCCTTCAAGCCACGCACTCCGCGCTGATCCGCGGCGACAGCCGCGCCTCGGCTAGCGTGTGTCACGACGCATGTTCTGCGCGACGGTCCGTCCCGTGGCCAGTCGTGACCGGTGTTCGCGGCGGTTTTCCGGGGATCCAGAGCGCCGCGCGTTCCGCTGAACGCACGCCGCATCGAGTCGGGCCCGACCCGCGCCGGCAACGACAACAAGTGGGAGCATGCTCCTCCCGTGAGTGAGGAGACTCCGATGCATACCGTACGCATCCGCGTCACCGGGTCTGCCGATGACGCCCGTTCCCTGATGGACCAATTGCAGGGTGTTCGGGGAATTGAACATGTCGAGGAAGTGGCGGACCTGATGCCGCACATGGACGACGCGGACTCGAGTTCGGCTGGCCTCGTAAGCGACAGTGGTCCTGGCATCCATTCCGTCGAAGTGAATGCGCCGAACGCCGCGTCCGCCGAGCGCGTGCGCGAGGCGGCAGAGGCGATCGCGTTCGAACTCGACCTCATGGTCGAATTCATCGACGAAGACGAAGAGGGGTGAGCCGGGAATTGTCGCGCCACTGGCGCGACCCGGCGAACGCCCCAAACAGGATGTTTGGGGCAGGATTCGACTTGGCGAGCGCATGGATGCGCAGAGCCTAGTCGAACGTCAAGAACCCACCGAATCCACTTCGCTCTTGCGAGCCACTGACTCGCGCTACGTATCGTTAACGATCTAACCATCGTTTGCCAGCAGAACTCGTGAGTGTCACCGTCGGAACTGCCCGCAGCAGCTGACAGTCCGGCCGGCAAATATCGGCCTATTCCGTTGAAAAACTCGATTCCTGACGCGGCTCGACTGACCCCAACGTGTCGCGCCAGGGCAGCAATCAGATTTCTGCGAAGCGATCGGTCGATTTTGCGGGCGCAGCGTCCCTTGTCCCGCTAAACAGCCAGTGCATAAGCTGCTTTTGGTGCTTTCGGCATCAACCAATGGGCCATTCGGCGTAGGTTTTGCGCGGTTGCCGCCAACAGGAACTCGTCCTGCGCACCAAGTAACCCTCGAAGTCGCAATCGATCCAGTCGCAGAATCCGTTTCAGGTGCGCAAACAGCATCTCGACCTTCTTGCGATCTTTCCGGGACTGTCGGTACTGCTCTGTCCTCGCGATCGCCCGGGCAACATCACGGGCCGCTTCGTTGACCTGCCGGGAAATTTTGCGCGACGGCGTATTCGGACAGCATTGCGCCTTCATCGGGCACAGCTCGCAGTCGCGCTCGCTGGATCGATAGTTGATGGTGTCGGCTTTGGTTACACCTGACCGGGGCACCGTGAATTTTCTCCGATCG
>JBKJSW010000300.1:0-4120 GCA_046595765.1 Ahniellaceae bacterium | reverse complement strand
GGTTGGCTGGAACGTGGTCTTGCAGATTGAACGCATAGAACAACGGCGCTTGCCCGGCCTGCTGACGACCCATCATCTCGAAGAATTCCGTTCGATTGATGGGTCGTTAGTTGACCGCGATCAAGAAACGATTTCAACCGAGTTTTTCAACGGAATAGACCCAAAGCCGCCACTCGAAAGTGCTACCTGTCTCTAAGGGTGGGGATCCTCGGTGTTTGAGCAACTCTGACCGATCCGATCCCAGATTTTCGGCGTTGTACTATCGCCGTCGGAGCGACAGCCTGATCGGTCCGCGGCACATTCTCGATACTGCGCCGAGCAGTGATGTGCTGACGTAAGCACCGGATATCGGGTAACGATGGTCAGCTAGGGAAATTTGCATGACGAGGCACGCACGAATTCCCGGGTTCTTAGCTGGACCGTATCTGTTGTTGCTGGCATTGGCATGGATGCCTGCAGTCAGCTGCGCGCAGAACGCTAACGATGGCTTTGACCCGAATGCGAACAACTCCCTCCTTGCGCTGGCGGTGCAGCCCGATGGCAAGATGATCGTCGGCGGCCTGTTCACCACGATCGCCGGGCAGACTCGCAACCGCCTTGCGCGCCTGAATCCCGACGGCAGTTTGGATACCGGCTTTGCCGCCACGGATGTGAATGGCGCCGTAAATGCCATCGCCGTTCAAGCTGACGGGCGAATCGTGATCGGGGGCGGATTTGCCCAGGTCGGCGGTCAATTACGTAACTACATCGCGCGCCTGAACGCGGACGGTACCGTGGACACCGCATTCAATCCCAATGCGAGCAACTCCGTCTTCGTGCTGGTGGTGCAGCCCGATGGCAAGCTGGTGGTGGGTGGTGGATTCACCTCCCTTTCGCCGAACGGCGGGGTCGCCATCACGCGCAACAATATCGCGCGCCTGAATGTGGACAGTAGCGTGGACACGGCGTTCAACCCGAGTCCGAACAGCGTGGTTAATGCGCTGGCGGTGCAGCCCGATGGCAAGCTGGTGGTGGGCGGTGGGTTCACTTCCCTGTCGCCGAACGGCGGGGGCGCCATTACACGTAATCGCCTCGCCCGACTCAATGCCAATGGCAACGTGGACACGGCATTCAACCCGAATGCGAACAGCGTCGTTACTGCGTTGGCGGTACAGCCCGATGGCAAGCTGCTAGTCGGCGGTGCATTCACGTCTCTGTCGCCGAACGGTGACGCCTCCATCATGCGCAACAATATGGCGCGCCTGAATGTCGACGGTAGCGTCGACACGGCATTCGATCCCAACGCGAATAGTGTCGTTAACGCGCTGGCCGTGCAGTCCGATGGCAAGCTGCTAGTAGGCGGTGCATTCACGTCCCTGTCGCCGAACGGTGGCGTCGCAATCATGCGCAACAATATGGCGCGCCTGAATGTCGACGGTAGTGTGGACACGGCTTTCGATCCGAACGCGAACAACATGGTCTTCGCACTTGCGGTGCAGCCCGACGGCAAAGTGTTAGTGGGCGGTAATTTCTTCTCCCTTTCGCCAAACGGTGGGAGCGCGGTCACCCGCCCATACATTGCGCGCCTCTATGCCGATGGCACTGTGGACGCGGCTTTGAATTCAAACGCGAACGACAGGGTCCAGGCGCTGGCGGTACAGCCCGATGGCAAGCTGTTGGCGGGCGGCAGGTTCACGTCCCTTGCGCCGAATGGTGGCGTGCTCAGCGTGCGCAACCGCATTGCGCGCCTGAGAGTTGATGGCAGCGTGGACACGGCATTCAATCCCAACGCGAACGGTGAGGTCAACGCACTGGCGGTGCAGCCCGATGGCAAGCTGTTAGCGGGCGGCTTATTCACCTCCCTTGCGCCGAACGGCGGGGGCGCCATCACACGCAACTACATCGTGCGCCTCAACGCCGACGGCAGCGTGGACACGGCATTCAATCCCAATCCGAACAACTCCGTCAACGCGCTTGCTCTGCAGTTCGATGGCAAGTTGGTGGTGAGCGGCTCCTACACCTCCCTTTCGCCGAACGGCGGAAGCGCCATCACACGTAATCGCATCGCGCGACTCAATGCTGACGGCAGCGTCGACACGGCATTCGATCCGAACGCGAACTTCAACGTAAACGCGCTGGCGCTGCTCCCGGATAGCAAACTGGTAGTGGGCGGCGTATTCACCTCTCTATCGCCCAACGGCGGGGGCGCCATCCCACGCAACTACATCGCACGCCTGAATGCGGACGGCAGCATGGACACGGCATTTGATCCGAAGGCGAACAATTCCGTCTTCGCGCTGGCGGTGCAGTCCGACGGCAAGCTCGTGGTGGGCGGGTTTTTCACCTCCCTTTCGCCAAACGGCGGTGCAGCCATTACACGCAACTACATCGCGCGCCTCAATGCCGACGGCAGTGTGGACACGGCATTCAATCCAAATCCGAATAACTCCGTCACCGCGCTGGCGATGCAGACCGATGGGAAACTGGTGTTGGGTGGCTCTTTTACTTCGCTTTCGCCCAACGGCGGGGATGCCGTCACACGTAATCGCATCGCGCGCCTGAATGCCGATGGCAGCGTGGACACGACATTTGATCCCAACGCGGCCGGCACCGTCTTTGCGTTGGCGGTGCAGTCCGATGGCAAAGTTGTGGCGGGCGGTGTTTTCACCGCTATGGGGTCACTTTCGCGCAACTTCATCGCTCGGCTCAGCACGCCGCAGGCAGCATTGCAGTCGGTAAGTATCGATACCTACTCTGCCGGCGGCAGTTCGACTACCTGGACTCGCTCGGGAGCCGGGCCGGAACTGGCGCTGCCACCACAATTACTGTTTTCGCTAAACGGCAGCACCTACGCGCCCGTGGGCACCATGCAACGCATCACTAGCGGTTGGAACTATTCCGGTTTCGTTCCGCCCTTGAACCAAAATTTCTATCTGCGTACACGGGGCCAGGTCAGCTCAGGTGGAACTAACGGATCAAGCGGCCTGATCGAAAGCACGCGCCTGCTTTATCTCACCCTCCCCGACGACATTTTCGCCAACGGCTTTGAATGAGCTGTCGGCGGGCGAGCGGCCGGCGAGTAACGGGCACTCGGTCAGAGTCTGAAGTTTCCCAACCTTTTACGCGCTGCACACCATGATCTTTAACACTTCCTCGGTTGCGTGCGTAGTTGCGTGATCTATCGTTCGGTGGACCGCTGACCCATTCTCGCGTCAGCACTTCCGAGCCATGAATCGCCCTGACTTTCGTAGATAGCCTTTCGGTTCGTGTGCGGAGCCGATCTCGAGGGGCCGCTTTTGGCCGGCATTCGCCATCCGACCCACTGGGAACTCCTACCAGTCAACCGGAGGTTTTGATCTCCATATTGCGTATAGTCCCATGGTGGGACTACAATCCCCACATGAGGATCGTCGCTCTCGGCACCTTGCGGGACTTCTGGAAGCGTCATCCTGACGCCGAGCAGCCCCTGAAGGCTTGGTACGACGAGGCAAGGACGGCAGCATGGGTCCGTCCGCAGGACATCAAGCGACACTATGCCAGCGTCAGCTTCCTCGGCCGCAATCGTGTGGTGTTCAACATCAAAGGTAATGATTACCGTCTGGTCGTGGCGGTGGCTTACCGGTTCCAGTCGATCTACATCAAATTTCTCGGCACGCATGCTGCATACGACCGAATCGACGCCACTACCGTGGAGGACGCATGAATATCCATCCCATCCGCACCAAGCGCGACTACAAGGCCGCCTTGAAGCAATTGTCTGCGTACTTCGATGACGAACCCGCACCTGGCACCGACGAGGGCGACCGCTTCGAGATACTCACTCTCCTGGTCGAGGCCTACGAAGCCAAGCATTTCGTGATCGAGGCGCCGGATCCGATCGAAGCGATCCGCTTCCGCATGGAACAAGGCGGGCTGACCGTGAAGGATCTCGTGCCCTCCATCGGCCAGCCGAATCGTGTCTACGAGGTGCTGAATCGCAAGCGCAGCTTGACCCTCGACATGATCCGCAACTTGCACCGCAACTTGGGCATCCCCGCCGGAAGCCTGATCGGGCCCTGAGCAGGCAAGGGTGTGAGGCTCCACTTCGCCGCACCAAGTGCTGCGAATTTCTCGAACGTCGCTTTTTGGCCGGTTTGCGACC
>JBKJSW010000232.1:0-4212 GCA_046595765.1 Ahniellaceae bacterium | reverse complement strand
ATCTCGGAACGCAAACCCACCTTGACCGCGACCCCGCGCTCGACCGCAAGTCCGAATGCCTCCACCGCGAACCGGTCCTGCGGGTCGGCTACCAGCAGGGTCACCTCGTCGTCGCTCTCGCCGATCGGCACCACGTGGTACTGCTTGAGGAAGCGCGTGGACACGTTGACGCCGGCGGGTGGCGCGTCCGGGAACTCCTTGCTCGACACCAGCGGCAGTTGCAGCACGTCCGCGACGCCTTCGGCGGCATCGCGCTCGGAGAGCAGGCCGAGCCGGGTCATAAAGGCAATGAAGCCGCCCTCGGGATTCTCCGCGTACAGCTTGCGCGCGCGGACGAGGTCCGCATCGCGCAGGCGACCGCGCAGGGTGAGGCCCGCGCAAATCCGCTGCTCGAGTTCGCTCAGCGTCTCGAGTTCGGGAGCCGCGTCGACCAGGGCCGCTTCATTCATTGCGCAAGTTGTCCAGGGATGCGTCCGGTTCGACCCGCGCGACAGGCTGCGGTTCCACAGTATCGGGCGGGATGCGTAGCGCTTCGATGAACGGGCGATTCATGAGGATCCACAGCACGATCGGCGTCAGGGCGGGCAGGATCAGGTAGCCGAACTGATACGCCAGCGCCAGCGCGGTCGGCGAGACGCCGTTGGCGGCCAGCGCGGCGGCGCCATCCGGGCCCGTTTCGAACGCTACGATCTTGAGCAGTTCGGTGGTGACGCCGAAGGCCTGCATCGGAATCAGTACCGCGGAGCCGATCGCGAGCTGCACGAATGTGCGCGTCCACGTCATGGGCGTCGCCATCACGAGACCGATCAGGACCGGCATGCCGTAGGCATACTGCAGCGCGTTCGAGGTAAGGGTGATGAGCCCCTGCCGGCCTTCGGCGTCCACCTGCCCCAGGGCGGGCAACAGGGTATCGACGTCGACGGTATGGAAGTTCTGGCTGGCACCGGCAAAGATGTCCGGGAGCCAGCCGGTCAGGACTGCGCCGACCAGCCGCACGACCGGATACACCGCGACCGTGCGCAGCACGAACCAGAGGAAGAAGGCGAGCGGCAGCCACAGCACCGCCTGCAATAGGAACGCCTTGAGCGAGACCTCCTCGGCGACGCCATCGACGACAACGGTATTGACGCGACTATTCATGGCGACTTGATCATGGCGGACTCGTCATCAGGCGACCCAGGCGCGTGCATTTTGGAACACCCGCAGCCACGGTGAATCTTCCGTCCATCCGCGGGGACGCCAGGACATCTGCACTGCGCGGAACACGCGTTCGGGATGGGGCATGAGGATAGTCACGCGCCCATCGTCGTTGCAAAAGCCCGTGGCGCCAAGCGCCGATCCATTCGGGTTGGCCGGGTAGCGCTCCGTGGGTGCGCCGTGGTGATCGACGTAACGCAGGCAGGTATGCACCAGCGCTGCAGCTTCCGCGCTGGTGAATTCCGCGCGGCCTTCGCCATGCGAGACCGCGACCGGAAGTCGCGACCCCGCCATGCCGCGCAGCAGGATCGAGGGCGAGTCCTGCACTTCGAGCAGGGACAATCGCGCCTCGAACTGTTCCGAACGGTTGCGCAGGAAGCTCGGCCAGTGCGTTGCGCCCGGCACGAGGTCGCCCAGCGCGGCAAACATCTGGCACCCGTTGCAGACGCCAAGCGCGAACGTGCCCGGATCCTGCAGGA
Source organism: Ahniellaceae bacterium (assembly GCA_046595765.1). Lineage (GTDB taxonomy): Bacteria > Pseudomonadota > Gammaproteobacteria > Xanthomonadales > Ahniellaceae > JBBQNY01. The sequence goes on along the minus strand of JBKJSW010000232.1, from coordinate 2,536 downwards.
ACGCCGCGAATTGCGCCGCGACACGCGGCTGCTCGCGGATGGCGGTGGCCCAGCCGCGGCCGGCACCGAGCACGTCTCCCCAGGAAAATCCGCCGCAAGCGGCCAGTCCCGCGAAGCCCGCGAGCGTCTGCCGACCGCTCGCGAGATCGCTCATGTGCACGTCGTGGGCGTCGAAGCCGGCTCGCATGAACGCGGCCGCCATTTCGATCTGGCCGTTGACGCCCTGCTCGCGCAGGATCGCGACTTTCGGCCTTGCGCCCCGCCCGATGAAGGGCGCGGCGATGTCCTCGCCCCGATCGAATGTCACGATGGCGTTGAGACCTGGATCGCCCGCGTCGAGTGCGCTCGCACGCTCTTCCGCGGCGCTGGCGGGATCGTCGCGGAGATGCTGCATCGCGTGCGAGGTTTCGTGCCACGCCGCGAACAGATCGCCGCGGCCAAAGTCCGCCAACGCTGCGGCGCCGTGGATGAAGCGGATGCGATCGGTGGCGCGCACTTCGGCCGCCACGTGATGCAGACCCGCCAGGCCAAAGCGGTCGAGCGTACCCCGCAATCCGTGGACACCTTCGCTGCGCACCTGCAGCAGCACCCCGGGCTCCTCTGCCAGCAAGGTACCGACCGGATCGTGCGCCTGTTCGTCGCGAAGATGGAAGTCGAGGCCCGCCCGCGCGGCAAATGCCATCTCGATGCCGGCGATGGCGACGCCACCATCGCCGATGTCGTGAAGCGCAAGCACCTGACCTTGCTGCTTCAGTTCGCGCACCGCCGCGAACAAGCCGCGCAAGTGTTCCGCATGATCGAGATCGGCGCAGGCGCCGCCATCGGCCTGCATGACCTCGGCCGCGATGGAGCGCCCGAGTCGTCGCTGGCCCGCGCCGAGATCCACCCAGACCAGCGAGGTCGGCCCGCAATCGAGCCGGAGTTCGGGGGTCAGGGCGTCACGCACGTCACCGACTCGCGCGAACGCGCTCACCACCAGCGACAAAGGCGAGACGCAGTGCGATTCGATTCCGTCCGAAGCGGTGAAGCGCGTCGCCATCGACAACGAATCCTTGCCCACCGGGATCGACACTCCCAACGCCGGGCAAAGCTCGAGACCCACTGCACGCACCGCCTCGAACAGTTTGTAGTCCTCACCGGGGTGCGCGACCGCGGCCATCCAGTTGGCCGAGAGCTTGATCTGCGACAGCGAGTCGACCGGGGCGCCCAGCAGGTTCGTGATCGCCTCGGCGACTGCGAGTCGCGCCGCAGCCGGCGCGTTGTCCAGCGCCACCGGCGTGCGTTCGCCGATCGCCATCGCCTCGCCTGCGTAGCCATCGAAATCAACCAGCGTCAACGCGTGGTCCGCGACCGGCACCTGCCAGGGCCCCACGAGCGGGTCGCGCGCAACCAGTCCGCCGACGGTGCGGTCGCCGATGGTGATGAGGAAGCCCTTGTGCGCAACGGCAGGGTGTTGCAGGACGCGCATCAGCACCGTGGCCAAATCGAGCGAACGCAACGCGTCACCACCCGAACAGGGCACCGGCGCGGGGCTCGACGCGTGACGTTCCAGCGTTGGCGTGTTGCCGAACAGCAGGTCCATCGGTATCGCCACCGCCGGGGTGCCGAGCAGGGAATCGGCGACCTCGAGAACGCCGTCATCGGTGGCGTTTCCGACCACTGCGAACGGACAGCGCTCGCGCTCGCACAATGCGGCGAACCGTTCAAGGTCCGTCGGCGCGATGCCGACGACATATCGTTCCTGGGCTTCGTTGCACCAGAGCTGCATCGGCGACAAGGCAGGATCGTCGCTGGCGATGGCGCGCAGCTCGATGCGACCGCCGAGTTTTGAATCGTGCAGGATTTCCGGAATCGCGTTTGAGAGCCCGCCGGCGCCGACGTCGTGGATGCTGGCGACCGGGTTGGCCGCGCCCAGCGCCATGCAGCGATCGATGACCTCCTGGCAGCGTCGCTGCATTTCTGGGTTGTCGCGTTGCACCGACCCGAAATCGATGTCGCTCGCCGCGCTTCCGCCCGCCAACGACGACGCTGCGCCACCACCCAGGCCGATCAGCATGGCCGGTCCTCCCAGCACTACAACGGCGTCGCCAGCCTTGAGTCCCGGCTTGGCCACGTGCTCCCGTCGCACATTGCCGACGCCGCCCGCGAGCATGATCGGCTTGTCGTATCCGCGCGTCACGCGATCGGCAGCGGCGGGCTGCTCGAACGTCCGGAAGTAGCCGCAGACCGCAGGTCGCCCGAACTCGTTGTTGAACGCGGCGGCGCCGAGCGGTCCGTCGCGCATGATCTCGAACGCCGAAGCCAGTCGGGGCGAAAGCTCCCGCGCGGTCTCCCACGGTCGCGCGAGTCCGGGAATGCGCAGGTGTGAGGTCGTGAAACCGGTCAGGCCCGCCTTGGGTTTGCCACCGCGGCCAGTCGCGCCTTCGTCGCGGATCTCGCCGCCGGCGCCGGTGGCCGCGCCGGGAAACGGCGCGATCGCGGTCGGATGATTGCGCGCAACTCGATTTCGCCATCAAGGTGGAGACGCACAATCATC
>JBKJSW010000209.1:0-4879 GCA_046595765.1 Ahniellaceae bacterium | reverse complement strand
CATACCGCGCAGCGGCACGGGCGAAGCTGTCGGGTGCGGCGTGAATGCGCCCCGCTTGGCACCGATTCAGCCGCCGGTCCGACTCGCGCCCGTCTGTGTCAGCTCTGGTACCAGCCGGTGATCGCCATGCGCGGACGCTCGGCCCAGGGCGCCACCAGGCTCACCACGTGATCGGTCGGCACGCGAAATACCGACAGGCTGTTGAAGTGCGGCATGAAAGTCTGCTCGACCGCGCCCTTCGCGTCGATGAACTGCAGGAGGCCGCCCCAGTCTGCTACCCAGTCGCGCGTGAGGTTGAGCACGTGCGCATAGAGGTATCCGTCGCTCGCGTGCGAGTCGTTGTGCTGCTTGAGGAAATGTCCGGGCCGATAGCGCGTGGCCTGTGCGTTGACACGACGGATGCGCGGGTCGCCGGTGAGCGCATGCAGGAACTCGAGATGCACCTGCGAATTCAGGAATTCGAGCAGGCGATGCAGCAGCAGGCCTTGATCGTAGCCGCGCTTGTAGGCCTGGATCATCATGTAGTTCTCGTACGCGAAGGCGTACTTGCCGCGCGCCGCGTTCTGCACGCGCTCGAGCAGTGCGGCTTGCGCCGGCGCGTCGAGCGCCGCGAGTTCCGGCGCGCTCAGCGTCTGCACTTCGTCGTGCTCGCGTATGCCGAGGTTCCAGGGCACGTCTTCCATCAGGCAGCGCTCGAGCGTCACCGCCGCGTCGGGCTGCAGGTAATCGCGCACCTGCACGCGGCCGAGCCGCTCAAGGGTCGCGCGCGTGGCCGCGATGTCGATCGAGTTGCTGATCATGGGCCGCGATTGTAGGCGAAGTGCCGCGGCGGGAAACCGGCACGGCTTTGCGCGCACGCCGCCCGCCGTTACGCTGCATGCTCCCTGCCCGCGCGACCATGCGATGCACGACATCCAGGACCTGGCCACGCTGATCCGCGCCGGCACGCCGCTGCTGGTGCTGGAAAGCGCGGAGGAGTCGCGCGCGGTCGAGCATTTCCGGCAGGTGCTCGGCCAGGTCATGCGGCCGCTGTACCGGTGGTCGATCACTGACGGCCTGACGCGCATGGACCTCGATTCCGATTCGCCGCCCGAGGTCCCGCCGGATGCCTCGGCCACGCTCGCGGCGATCAAGGCGTTGCCGGAGCGCAGCATTGTCCTGCTGCTCGATTTCCACGGCCAGCTTCGCTACGCGATGACGCAACGATTCATGCGCGAAATCATCGAGCGGCAGGGCTCGCAGGCGCACACGCTGGTGCTGATCGGCGCGCAGGTCGAGTTGCCACCTGAAATCGCACCGTACGCGGTACGCATCGCGCCCAAGCTCCCCGACGAGGCCGAGCTGACCCGGCTGCTGCGGGAGGAAGCCTTCGCCTACTCGCGCGAGAACGCGGGGCGTCGGGTCATGCTCGACAACCGCGCCGCCAAGCTCGTGGTGCGCAACCTCGTGGGCCTCACCGCACGCGACGCGCAACGCATCCTGAAGCACCTGCTGTTCACCGATGGCGCGCTCAGCGACGGCGACCTGCCGGAACTCGCGAAGCTCAAGTTCGAACTGCTCAACAAGGAAGGGTTGTTGCACTTCGAGTACGACACCGCGCAGTTCGCCGATGTCGCAGGGCTCGCCCGGCTCAAGCGCTGGGTTGAGCAACGCCGTGCGGTGTTCCTCGGCGACCAGGCGCCGGTGGGCCTCGATCCGCCGCGTGGCGTGCTGCTGCTGGGCGTGCAGGGTTGCGGCAAGAGCCTCGCGTCAAAGGCCATTGCCGGCGGCTTCGGCGTGCCGCTGGTGCGGCTGGACTTCGGCGCGCTCTACAACAAGTTCCACGGCGAGACCGAGCGCAACCTGCGCGAGTCGCTGCGCAACGCCGAAGCACTCGCGCCCTGCGTGCTCTGGATCGACGAGATCGAGAAAGGTGTCGCGACCTCGGATTCTGACGACGGCGTGTCACGGCGCGTGCTGGGTTATCTGCTCACCTGGATGGCCGAACGCAAGGCGAAAGTATTCATGGTCGCGACCGCGAATTCGATCGAACTGCTGCCGGCGGAGCTGCTACGCAAGGGCCGCTTCGACGAGATCTTCTTCGTCGACCTGCCGACGGCGGACGTGCGCGCGGAAGTGCTGCGCATCCACTGCAAGCGCCGCAAGCTCCACGCCGACGAACTGGAGGTCGATGCACTCGCGGCGGCCAGCGCGGGCTTCTCCGGCGCCGAACTCGAACAGGCGCTGGTCAGCGCGATGTATGCCGCGCATGCAGCCGACGTGCCGCTTGCACACGCGCACGTCCTCGAGGAGATCCGTGCGACCCGGCCGCTGTCGGTACTGATGGCGGAAAAGGTCAACGCGCTGCGCGAGTGGGCGGCGAGCCGCACCGTTCCCGCCGATTGAGCGCTGTTCGCGTCAGGTGGCGCAGCGAGCCGAGGGCACGTCAGGCGTGCTTCTTCAGCCACTTGATGAGGGACACCCAGTCCGCCTGGTGCTTGCGCACTTCCTCGGACTTGTAGTCGAAGATGCTCTTGCCGAGTCCGGTCAGGAACACGTAGCCCTGCGCGTCGCGGATCTCCGCGACGATCGGCAGTCCGAACTCGCGCATCGCCTGCACCGCGGTTTGCGAACTCATCGTCCAGGGTCGCAGGCGGTTCGCGACGATCCCGACCGCGAGCTTGCCCTTGCGCACGCGCGCGACGTCACGCAGGTCGGTCAGGAAATCCTCGGTCGCCTCGAGATCGATCTGCGAGGGCAGCACCGGCACCAGCAACGCGTGCGCCGCGTCGAGCACATCCTCGAGGTCGCGCGGGCGCGTACCTGCGGGCGCGTCCAGCAGCAGCACGTCGGCGTCGTGCGGCACGTCCTCGCGCCAGCGCTTCTTCGTCGCGTCGACGGGCAGCACGCCCGGCAGGTTCGGCGGCCGCTTGATGCACCAGCGCGTCGAGGAGCGTTGGCGATCCGAGTCCGCGATCACGACGCGCGCACCGTTCTGCGCGTAGGCCGCGGCGAGGTTGGTGGCGAGCGTGGTCTTGCCGCACCCGCCCTTCGAACTCGCGATCAGGATCGTCAGCACGGTTTGTCTCCCACGGGCGGCCGGTGAAGGCTAAACCGCCCCGCCCCCGCGCTACAAGCGCGACGTGGTGAAGGGCGCATGCCCTATGCCGGTGCTCGCCTGGTGGCAAGCCCTCCTGCTAGAGAAGTGCTCCGCTGCGAATGCGCGGTCGCGGCCACCGGACGCATCGATGAAGTCCGGCCGACGTGTTCCGCGCGGTTACGGTCCGATGGGCGGCTGCCAGTCGGCGGGCGGCTCGGTCGCTATTCCGGCGCGCGTCAGCATCTCGTCGATCGCGAGGTCTTCGCTGCCGCTGCGCCATGCCTGTTCGTCGATGCGCGCCATCTCGTACGTGTCGAACGCGGGCAGGACCTGCATCAACTGCCACTGCCGCCACAAATAGCGACGATGTCGTTCCTCCCATTGCGCGCGCGCCGGACCGGGCGCTGCCAGCTTGCGCGCGAAGACCGCGGCCAGGCTCTGCTCCATCAGACTGGCGCCTTCATGCATGCGCTCGAACAGGCGCAGGCAGTGGGCACGCATAGGCGCCGACGACGCGGTCGAATCGATCGTGCAGGCTTCGCTGAGTCCCGCCGGATCTGGTGTCGAGGCGAACACGGGGCCGATCGCGAGCAGCATGCGCAACTCCGCCAGCAAGTCCTCGTCACTGGCGCAGGCCGCAGCTGCCTCGTGATCGGGATTCCTGCGCGGGGCCTGTTCGCGCAATCCCACGTACACGGGCAAGTCGTGCATTGCATCCAGCAGCAAGGTCACCTGTGCGGCCATGGGCACCCGATACGTCGACATCTCGGCCGCGCGTGCAAGGTCGTCCGGAGTCAGCGTGGCGTTTGGCGGCCGGTCGGCGCGGACGGAAACCAGGAACGCGGCGGCGTTGTCCGGCTCGAGCATGGGCAGGCGCCGGCGCGCATCGAGCACTGCTGCGAGCAAGGCCGGAGAATCGCCACGCTCTGCGGATGCCTCGATCCGCGCAAGGCTCCACTGCACCAGCGCATCAGAATGGCCACGGCGTTGCGCTTCCACCAGCCAGCGCATCGCCTCTGGCGCGCGCTGGACTGTCAATTCCCCACTGTCTGGGTCTTCGGTGTTCGGCATGACCAACGCCGCCGCGAGCAGGGAGCGTGCCTCGCTGCGCGCGGCCATTCGCCACGCTTGCGCGCGCAAGGCCGTCTGCAATTGCGTAAATTCCGCCCTTTCCTCGGGCGATGACGCTCCGCGGTCGGCGCCGTTCGCAACCATGCAGTCGTCGAAAGCGGAATCGTTGAGCGCTTCACATGCCTCGAGCGCCTGCGTGATCCGCGCGTGTGCCGCTTCGCTCTGCAGCCGCTGTGCCTCGCGCTCCACTTCGGTCGGCCGCGTCCGCTGTTCTTCGCGCGTGCGCGCGGCGAGGCATGCCGCGCTCGCCGCGACCGCTTTAGCGCCGGCGCGTACATGCTGCGAAGCCGCGCGCGGTGCGGGGGGAGGTAGAGGTGTAGAGGAAGGCGCGGCAGGCGCGACCGGTGCGCCCGCAGCCATCGCTCGTGCCATGCCGTCGCTGCGTCCCGGGCGGTATTGCGCCACGAGCCACACGGCAACGAGCATCGCCAGCAGGATCGAAATGACCCAGCCCATGGAGCGCCGTTCGCTCATACCGGTAGACCAGTGCCAGCCTTGGGCGATCGATGGGCCGCGAGTCAGTACCCGGCGGCCTGGCCATCCTTGCGTGACTCGCTGGCGCCGATCCAGCCGCCTTGCGGATTGACCATGATCGCCTGGTAGCCGCCGTAGGGTCCGTTGGCGAAGCGCACGGAGTGGCCCTTGTTGAGGAGCGCGCGCACGGTGGCG
>JBKJSW010000204.1:0-5587 GCA_046595765.1 Ahniellaceae bacterium | reverse complement strand
GCTCGCTGGCCTGCTGGTGGTTGGCGTGTCCGAGAGCGCAAAGGTCAACAACGTCATTGTCGCGATCAAGATGACGGTCATCGTCGCCTTCATCCTGGTCGTCGGCTGGTTCGTGATCCAGCACTTCGACACGCTGAAGAGCAACTGGGACCCGTTCATCCCGGAACCGTCGGGCAAGGACGGCGAGTTCGGCTGGAGCGGAATCCTGCGTGCCGCGTCGATCGTGTTCTTCGCCTACATCGGCTTCGAGGCGGTCTCGACCGCCGGGCAGGAAGCACGCAATCCCAAACGCGACATGCCCATCGGCATCATCGGCTCGCTGCTGGTTTGCACGGTCCTGTACATCCTCGTGTCGATCGTGATGACGCTGGTCGTCAACTACAAGATGCTCAACGTGCCGGATCCGGTCGCGGTGGCCGTCGACGCGCTCGGTCCGCAGTGGTCGTGGTTCGCGAAGATCATCAAGGTCGGCGCGATCGTCGGCCTCACCTCCGTGGTGCTGGTGCTGATGTACGGCCAGACGCGCATCTTCTACACGATGGCGCGCGACGGACTGCTGCCGCAGGTGTTCGCGAAGGTGCATCCGCGCTTCAAGACGCCCTGGGTCAACACCATCCTGGTGGGCCTGATCACGGCGGTCGCGGCGGCCTTCTTCGACATCAACACGCTTGGCGACATGACCTCCGTCGGCACGCTCGCCGCGTTCGGCATCGTTTGCCTCGCGGTAATCTGGCTGCGGCGTACGCACCCGGAAATTCCGCGGGGCTTCCGCGTGCCACTGTACCCCGTGCTGCCGGCCTTCGGCATCGTCGCGTGCTTCGCACTCATCTTCACCGTCGAGGCGCGGGTGCTGCAGTTCTTCGGCTGGTATCTGCTCGGAGCGATCATCCTTTACTTCGCCTACGGTATCCACCATTCGCGGCTCTCACGCGGCCTTGCGCCGCTGACTGGACCCGACATGCCCGAGTTCAAGGAAGACGCAGCGGGGTGAGGCGGGGCTTTCGCGCGGCACTGCCGCGCGCCGCCGAACGCACGGCCATGGATGGCCGGGCCGGACTACTGCCGCAGGGATGCATGCTTGCATCGAACCAGCTTGCGCAGAGCCTGGTCGAACGTCACGGCGTCAAGGGCTCGGCACAGAGCAGCGGAGCAAGCTCCGCTCTACAATTGCGGCATGAACGATGCCCTGCCCTACGACGAACGCCGCCGCATGCACGCCGCCGGCGAGATCGTCGTCAACACGCGCGAACTCGCCGCCGCCGGTTACACGCCCGCAACGTCGAGCAACTTCTCGGTGCGACTCGACGACGTGCACGCCGCGATCACCGTCAGTGGCCGCGACAAAGGCCACCTGACGGAGAAGGACATCATGGTTGTCGACTTCGACGGCCATGCAGTCGGCAGCGACGCGCGGCCTTCCGCCGAGACCTTGCTGCACACCCAGTTGTATCGCCGCTTCCCGCAGGTCGGCTGCGTGCTGCATACGCATTCGCAGACACAGACCGTGGCCTCGCGGATCTATGCGCAGCAGGGCTTCCTGCGCCTCGCGAACTACGAGCTGCTGAAGGCCTTCGCGGGCAATTCGACGCACGCAGCCACCATGGACGTGCCGGTGCTGCCGAATACGCAGGACATACCGGAACTCGCCGCGCGCGTGGAAAAACTTCTGGATATCCCGGGTCTCTGGGGCTATCTCATCGAGGGCCACGGCCTCTACACCTGGGGACGCCACATGACCGAGGCGCGCCGGCACCTCGAGGCCTTCGAGTGCCTGCTTGGTTGCGATCTCGAACTGCGGCGCCTCGGCGCCGGGAGCGCTGCATGAGCCGCCTGCGTGTGTTTCGCGAGGATGAGCCCGCCAGCGCGCTTCTGGACACACGCGACCGCGAGCTTATTGCCGCCAACCTCGCGACCATCGGCGTCGGCTTCGAGCAATGGCAAGCCGCGCATCCCGTCGACGCAGGCGCAGCTCCGGAAGCGGTGATGGCGGCCTACCGCGCGGATATCGATCGCATCACCGCTGCGCGTGGCTTCAAGTCCGTCGACGTGGTCAGCATTGCCCCCGACCATCCGCAACGCATCGACATGCGCGCGAAGTTCCTGGACGAGCATTTCCACAAGGAGGACGAAGTACGCTTCTTCGTCGCCGGATCCGGATTGTTCACCCTGCACGTCGCCGACCGCGTGTACGAGATCACCTGCGAGAAGGACGATCTGATCTCAGTGCCGGACAGCACCACCCACTGGTTCGACATGGGCCCGGAGCCGTCCTTCGTCGCGATCCGCTTCTTCACCGAACCCGATGGCTGGGTGGGCCACTTCACCGGTACCGACATCGCGCAACGCTTCCCGCGCTTTGAACGTGAGCCGGACTGAGGGGCGTAACGCGATGCGCATCGCGCCCGGATCCTTGATCCTCACCGACATCGAAGGCACGACGAGCAGCATCGCCTTCGTGAGGGACGTGCTGTTTCCCTACGCGCGCCAGCGACTCCCCGGATTCATCGCGGAACACGCGGCTGATCCCGACGTGCGGCGCTGGCTCGACGCGGTCGCCGTCGAGATGGGTGCGGCCTGCGACGATCGCGTCATCGCGGAAACCCTGCAGGGCTGGATCGACCAGGACCGCAAGCACACCGCGCTCAAGGCCCTGCAGGGCATGCTCTGGCGCGAAGGTTACGAGCGCGGCGACTATCGCGCGCACTTCTATCCGGATGCCGCGGCGGCGTTGCGCGAGTGGCATGACAGCGGCAGGCACGTCGCGGTGTTTTCGTCGGGTTCGGTGGCGGCGCAACACCTGTTCTTCGGCTACAGCGACCACGGCGACCTGTCGTCATCGGTCCGCGCGTGGTTCGACACCGAAACAGCGGGTCCCAAGCGCGAGGCGGGCAGCTACACGCGCATCGCCGACGAGCTTGCGCGCGCGCCTTCCGACATCACTTTCCTGTCGGACATCGTGGCTGAACTGGACGCCGCGCGCGAGGCGGGTTTCGCCACCCTGCTGGTGGATCGGCGCGAGGACTATCCCGAGCCACGCTCCGGCAATGCCACGCATAATCACCTGCGCATCGAATCCTTCGCCGGGATCACGTAGGCGCGGCTGCCGCGCGTCGCGACGGGGCGGGACTCGCCCTACGGCGCATCCGCGTCGCCAGCGCGCGCATGGCGTTGCGCGAGCGTCTCCGACAAGTCGCCGAGCGAGTGGCCGCGCGCGTGCAGCAACACCAGCAGGTGGTAGACGAGATCCGCCGATTCGTCCAGCAGCGCATCGCGCGCGCCGGAGTCCGCATCGAGTTCGGCAGTCACGGCCGCAATCGCCACCTCCACGCCTTCCTCGCCCACCTTCTGCGCGATACGCGTGACGCCTGAATCAAGCAGCCGCGTCGTGTAGCTTCCGGCGGGCTTTTCGCGCACGCGCTGCGCGACCAGTCCATCGAGTTCCGCGAGGAAGCTGCCCGAGGCCTCGCGAAAACAGCTCTCCGTGCCGAGATGGCAGGTTGGTCCACGCGGCAGTGCCTCGATCAGCAACGAGTCGCGATCGCAGTCGTGCTCGATCGATACGAGGTCGAGGAAGTTGCCCGATGTCTCGCCCTTGACCCACAGTCGTTGCCTGCTGCGCGAGAAGAACGTGACGCGGCCCGTGGCGAGCGTCGCGTCGAGCGCGGCGCGATCCATGTAGGCGAGCATCAGCACGCGCAACGTGACCGCATGCTGCACCACCACCGGCAGCAAGCCGCCCTGCTTGTCCCACGCCAGCTGGTCGCGGTCGAAACCCGTACTCATGCCATCTCCTGGATTCACACGTTATCGCGCACTTCGATTCCGCCGGCGCGCAGCGTGCGCTTGAGGTCCGGCACCCGCAGCGTGCCATCGTGGAAAGCGGATGCGCCCAACGCGCCGTCGACGTCCGCCTCAGAGAAGGCAGCGCGAAAATGTTCCGCACTACCGGCGCCGCCGGATGCGATAAGAGGTACTTGGCAAAGGGCACGGGCGGCTTGCAGCTGTTCGATGTCGAAGCCCGCCCGCGTGCCGTCGGCAGCCATGCAGTTGAGCACGATCTCGCCGGCTCCGAGCGCCTGCGCCTCGACCATCCAGTCGAGCGTACGCAGCCGCAGCGCCTCTGTGGCGGCCGGCGAGCCCGCATCGCGGCGCACGCGCCATTCGCCGTCGGCGTCGCGCAGCGAGTCGATGCCCACCACCACGCACTGGCTGCCGAAGGCCGCCGCCAGTTCCCCAATCAACGCCGCCCGCCGCAGCGCCGGAGAGTTCACGGAAATCTTGTCGGCACCGGCGTTGAGGACTGCGCGCGCAGAGCCCACAGAATCGATACCGCCCGCCACGCAGAACGGAATGTCGAGCTGGCGCGCGGCGCGTTCCACCCAGGCCAGATCGACCGTGCGTCGCTCGGGGCTGGCGGAAATGTCATAGAACACCAGTTCATCCGCGCCGTCGTCGCGATAGCGTTGCGCAAGCCCGACGATGTCGCCGACATCGATGTGGTCGCGGAAGCGCACGCCCTTGACCACGCGTCCATCGCGCACGTCGAGGCAGACGATGATGCGGCGCGTCAGCACGCGAGCGCGTCGCGCAGTTCAAAGCGGCCTTCGAGCAACGCGCGACCAATGATTGCGCCACTGCAGCCCGCGGTACGCAGCGCACCCACGTCCGCCAGGTCCCGCACCCCACCGGACCCCTGCACCTGCACGGATGGCACGCGCTCGCCGAGTTCCCCGTACCAGTCCAGCGCAGGCCCGCACAACATGCCGTCGCGCGCGATATCCGTGCTGAGCACGTGGCGGAGTCCTCCCGTCGCCAGCACTTCGATCAACGGCAATGCGTCCACGGCATCGCTCGCCGTCCAGCCATGCGTTGCCGCGCACCAGCGGCCCGTCGCGTCCCGGCGCACGTCGATCGCGGCGCAGATGCGCTCCGGTCCGAAGCGCGCGAGCCATTCGACAAGCGTCTCGGGCTGCGTCACCGCGAGCGTGCCCACCACGACGCGGGCCGCACCTGCGCCGAGCAGTCCCGCGATGTCTTCGATCTTTCTCACCCCACCGCCGGTCTGGAGCTCGAGTCCGGTCTCGCGGCCCATGCGCTCGACCAGCGCATGCAGCGTGAATCCGCCTGTCCGCGCCGCATCGAGGTCGACGAGATGCAGCCAACGCGCACCTGCCTCGGCGTAGGCGCAGGCCAGTGCGAAGGGATCGTCGCCGTAGCGCGTTTCGCGCGCATAGTCGCCCTGTGCCAGTCGCACCACTCGGCCGTCGCGCACGTCGATGGCAGGGTAAATGGTGAACCCGTCTATGTGCACTTGCATCGACGACGGGCCGGGCGGGGCAACCAATGCCACCACGGAGTCGCGCGTCATGCCGGCAGCGCCAGGAAATTGGCAAGGGTGCGCGCGCCGACGCTGCCCGAGCGTTCCGGGTGGAACTGCACGCCGAAATGGTTGCCCTGCGCGACCGCTGCCGCGAATGTGACGCCGTGGTGGCTCGTCGCCACCGTATGCAGATCCGACGCGTGCGCGGCGAAACCGTGCACGAAGTAGACGTGCGCGCCGTCCGCGATTCCGGCCAGGAGTGGCGAG
>JBKJSW010000177.1:0-12839 GCA_046595765.1 Ahniellaceae bacterium | reverse complement strand
GAGCTTTCGCCACGCTCCAGGCGTGGCGCTGGCGCACAACCAACTCGAAGATCGTCGGCGCTTGTGGGAGCAACTGTCTTTACGACATGGTCGTTTCCGTTCGCCAAGGGGTTCCGTCGCGGAGCATGGCGTTGAGGCTGACGAGCAAGGTGCGCATGCAGGCAACGATGGCGACTTTGGCGGGCTTTCCGGCATCGCGGAGTTTTCGGTATCGGGTACCGAATCGAGTTTGGGTACGAATGACGCTCAATGTGGCCATGTACAGCACGCGCCTGACACCGGCGCGTCCGCCGGCGATCTGGCGCTTGCCCGTCTTCTGGCCACTGTCTCGATTGAACGGGGCAATTCCAACCAGGGAGGCGATCTGGCGTCGGTCGATGGTGCCGAGTTCGGGCAGGCATGCGAGCAAAGTCGCGATGGTGACGGGTCCGATGCCTTTGATCCTTGCGAGCTGGCCCTGACGCGGCATGGTAGTGATGCGCTGACGCAGGAGCAGGTCGAATCGGGCGATTTCGCGCTCGAGCATGCGCAGGTGGCGTTCGATGCTGCGGCGTGCCGCGGCCAAGCTCGCCTGATGTGCCCGGCGCCGCTCGTCGTCGCGTTGGGATACGAGCTGCTCGCGACGCTGCACGAGTTCCTGGAGAATGATCTCCTCGGGCCGCGGAGCGGGCCGCACGGGTATCTCGATAGCCTCGGCGTAGTGCGCCAGCATTTGAGCGTCGACGGCGTCGGTCTTCGCGTGCCGGCCCAGCGCACGGGCAAAGGCGTGGGCGCGCTGCGCCGGTACGCAGATCGCCGGCAGGCCGGCTTTGAGCAAGGCCCGCAGCAACCTTTTCTCATAGCCGCCGGTAGCCTCCAGTGCAATGCGGTGAAGACCGCACGGCACCGCCCGCAGCCGTTCGATCAGCTGCGCATGCCCAGCCGCCGAATTGGCCACCTCGAACGACTCGCCCGAGGGGCGCACGAATACCGCCAATGTCGCCTTCGAAACATCGATTCCGACCGTACCTCGCATGCGCCGTCTCCCGTAAACTCGAGGATGAGAGCGCTCTCGCTGCCCACGCTTGTAACGTCCGAGCTCCAGGCTCAATCAACTGTTCGGGCTACGCGAGAGTTCGAAGTGCGGCGGTCCAGGCTCCTACTCGTGCTGCCAGCACTGCGGGCATTCGACCTGCCGCACTTCGCTCTCAACTCCCAATCTAATCGGAAATCAAGACACAAGCGGGCCCTGCCCGCGACCAGAGTCGCACCGTTGTCGCGGGCATGGCCCGCTCCTACAAAATCCGGCGAACCTCAGGATTGTTGCGCGGACGCGGGTAGCCGCAGGCTGCGCGAAAATACTACGCGCTCACACCCCGCAACTGCTCATGCTTTCGCACGATCAGCATCGCGATTTCCAGCGACTGCTCATAGTTCAACCGCGGATCGACGCTTGATCGATAGGCCCGCGCGAGATCCGCTTCGGCGAGGTCCCGCGCGCCGCCCATGCACTCGGTGACGTTATCGCCGGTAAGCTCGAGATGCACACCGCCCAGTCGCGTGCCGGCGGCGGCGTGCAGGTCGAACGCCTGCTCGAGTTCCGCGCGGATGTTTGCGAACCGCCGCGTCTTGACGCCACCCGCCAGCGACTCGGTGTTGCCGTGCATCGGATCGCAGATCCACAACACCGGACGACCATCGCCCCTGATCGCGTCCAGCAGCGGCGGAAGCTTCTCCGCAATGTGGGCAGCGCCCATGCGGTGGATGAAGATCACGCGTCCTGCTTCGTCGTTCGGATTCAGCACGTCGATCAGACGGCGAAGTAAATCGGCGTCGCTCCCCGGCCCCACCTTGACGCCGATCGGATTGCGAATGCCACGGCAGTATTCAACATGGGCTCCGTCCAGCGCAGCGGTGCGGACACCGATCCACGGCAGGTGGGTGGAAAGATTGAACCAGCCGTGCTGGCGCGGAACCTGCCGGGTGAGCGCTTCTTCGTAATGCAACACAAGCGCTTCGTGCGAGGTGAAGAAATCGACGCGGTTGAGGTTGTGCACGGCCGCTCCGGCCAGTGTCTCCATGAAGCGTATCGACTCGCCGATCGACACGACGCGTTCGCGATACTCGCGCGCCAGCGGCGCGTGCTGGACCCAGTCGAGGTCCCAGTATTCGGGGTGGTGCAGGTCGGCGAATCCGCCGTCGATGAGCGCCCGCACGAAGTTCATCGTGAGCGCCGAGCACGCATGCCCCTGCAGGAGTCGCTGGGGATCGGGCTGCCGCATTGCAGGATCGAACGCCGAACCGTTGATCAGGTCGCCGCGATAGCTTGGCAGCGACATCTCGCCGCGGATCTCGATGTCCGATGACCGTGGCTTGGCGTATTGGCCCGCGAAGCGGCCCACGCGCACGATCGGCAAACGCAGGCCGTGTACCAGCACCAGGCTCATCTGCAACAGGACCTTCAAGCGCGACGAGATGGTTGCGGAATTGCAGTCGGCGAAGCTCTCGGCGCAATCGCCGCCCTGCAGCACGAATCGCTGGCCCCGTTGCGCTTCCGCGATCATCTCCTTGAGGGCGAGCACCTCCCAGGAGGTCACCAGCGGCGGCAGGGAGCCCAGCTCTCCCAATACCCGTGCGAGCGCTACCGGGTCCGTGTAGCTCGGCTGCTGCGTTGCGGGCGAGCCACTCCAGCTGGAAGGACTCCACGATCTGTCGATCGCACCGGCCGGGTGGGGCGTGGAGGGTGCGCGCTGTACGCTCATGTGGCGACCCTGTGGGCCGGTACCGACTGGAACGCCGCATAGAGGGCCCAAAAGCCAAGCAGGACGAAACACACGAGCGTCCACGTCGGCATCGACTGGCCGAGGAAGGTCCAGTCGACCTTTGCGCATTCTCCGGAGCCGGTAAACGCCTTCTTCAGCGCCGCCCCCAACGGCAGCGTGTCAATCATGTAATTGAGGCCCGGACCGCACGCGGGCACCTGGTCGGGTGGAAGGTGCTGAAGGCGCACGTGCTGCAGGGCGACGCCGGCACCGACGGCAGCGGACGCCATGGCCAGAAGGCCGTAGATTTTCCGTCCGACCCCTCGCGGGCCGTGGATCGCCGCTACGAGGGCAACGAGTCCAACCGCAAGAAACGCCACGCGCTGCAGGATGCAAAGCGGGCAAGGGTCGATGAAAAGCTTGAACTGCACGTAGTAGGCGTACGCGAGCAATGTCGCGCAGGCCAGTGCGATGCAGCCGAAATGGAAACGCAATGAACGGAACAGGGGCATCTGGATCTGCAGAAGCGGGGTCGAACAGTCAATCTGCCGCGTTGCAGCATGCAATGCAACCCGTGGCCGCGAAGGTGCCCGGATGACGTCTCCCAACCCGTTCGGTCTTGGAGTCGCGTGCTGCATTCAACCCAACAAAAAGCCCCGGTCGATGCCGGGGCTCTTGAAGTACGACCAGCCGGGGAAATCAGTCGGTCGTATCGTCCACGGCCGCCGTTTCCTGCGGACGATCAACCAGTTCGACATACGCCATCGGAGCCGAATCGCCCGCGCGGAAGCCAGCCTTCAAGATGCGCAGGTAACCGCCGGGGCGTGCCACGTAGCGCGGGCCGATCTCGGTGAAGAGCTTGCCGACGGCAGCCTTGTCACGCAGACGCGAGAACGCGAGCCGGCGATTGGCCACGCCATCGACCTTCGCGAGCGTGATCAGCGGTTCGGCGACGCGACGGAGTTCCTTGGCCTTCGGCAACGTCGTGCGAATTGCTTCGTGCACGATGAGCGAGGTGGCCATGTTCTGGAACATGGCCTTGCGGTGACTGCTGGTGCGATTGAGCTTGCGGCCCGAATTCATGTGGCGCATGACGCTGATTCCTTGGTTCTATGCCTGCTTTGTTTCAGATGCGAGCCGGCCTCAGCCAATCTGCATGCCGTGCGAAAGTCCCGGCGGCGGCCAATTGTCGAGACGCATGCCCAGATTGAGGCCACGCTGCGCCAGGACGTCCTTGATTTCCGTCAACGACTTCTTGCCGAGGTTCGGGGTCTTGAGCAGCTCGACTTCGGTTTTCTGGATCAGGTCACCGATGTAGTAGATACTTTCCGCCTTGAGGCAGTTGGCCGAACGCACTGTCAACTCGAGATCGTCGATCGGACGCAGCAGCAACGGATCCACTCCGCTGACAGCAGGCGCAACCACCGAAGACTCGCGTCGCGTGAAGTCGCCGAAGACCGACAGCTGGTCGGCGAGAATGTCAGCCGCCTTGCGCACGGCGTCTTCCGCTTCCACGGTACCGTTGGTGTCGATATCCAGGATCAGCTTGTCGAGGTCGGTGCGCTGCTCGACGCGGGCGCTGTCGACTTCAAACGATACGCGACGAATCGGAGAGAACGACGCATCGAGCTGCAGCCGGCCGATCGGACGCGATTCCTCGTCGGGACGGCGACGCGAAACGGCGGGCTGGTAGCCCACGCCACGCGCGATCTTGAGCCGCATCGACAGGGTGATTTCCTTGGTGAGATGCGCGATCACATGTTCGGGATTCACGATCTCGACGTTGTGGTCCACCTGGATGTCGGCAGCCGTCACCAGGCCCGGACCCTTCTTGGTCAGGGTGAGGGTCGTCTCCTCGACGTTGTGCAGTCGGATGGCGACGTCCTTCAGGTTGAGCATCACCTCGATGACATCTTCCTGCATGCCTTCTAGCGTGGTGTACTCGTGCAGCACGTCGTCGATCTCGGCCTCCACGATCGCCGCGCCGGGAATCGACGACAGGAGCACGCGGCGCAGGGCGTTGCCGAGCGTGTGGCCGAAGCCGCGCTCAAGGGGTTCGACCACCACGCGAGCGCGATGCATCGAGAGTCTTTCCGATGTGATGCCGCGCGGACGCAGCACCGAATTTGCGTTACCAGCCATTGGGGCTTGCGCTCCTGAATTACTTTGAATAAAGCTCGACAATCAGGTTTTCATTGATGTCGGAGGGAAGATCTGCGCGGTCAGGCGAGGCCTTGAATATGCCGCTCATCTTCTTGGAGTCCACTTCGACCCACGAAGGCGCCAGGTCCATTTCAGACGACAGCGTCAGCGCTTCCTGGATCCGCAACTGGCTCTTCGACTTCTCGGACACGGCGAGTTCGTCGCCGACCTTGACTTGATATGAGGGCAGATTGACCGATTTTCCATTCACCCGGATCGCCTTGTGCGATACCAGCTGACGCGCCTGGGCGCGGGTCACCGCGAACCCCATGCGATAGATGACGTTGTCGAGGCGGCCTTCGAGCAGCTTGAGCAGGTTCTCGCCGGTGTTGCCCTTGCGGTTCGACGCCTTGGCGTAATAACCGCGGAACTGGCGCTCCAGCAGACCGTAGATGCGCTTGACCTTCTGCTTCTCGCGCAGCTGGACGGCGTAGTCGGAAAGGCGCACGCGCTTCCCTGCGCCGCCGTGCTGGCCGGGTTTCTGCTCGAGCTTGCACTTGGAATCGAGTGCGCGTGAAGGGCTCTTGAGCGACAGGTCAGCGCCTTCACGGCGCGCGAGTTTGCAAGTTGGACCGATATATCTAGCCATGGAATCCTGCTTTTTTGAAATTCCCGGCCACGGATGGCCGGTCTTGATTCACGCGATCAGGGACGATCGCAAAAGAATTTAAACCCGACGGCGCTTCGGCGGACGGCAGCCGTTGTGCGGGATCGGGGTGATGTCGATGATATTGGTGATGCGATAGCCGACGGCGTTGAGCGAACGCACCGCCGACTCGCGTCCGGGACCCGGTCCCGTGATCCGCACCTCGAGCGTCTTCAGGCCATAGTCGAGCGCGGCGCGCCCGGCCTTCTCCGCCGCGACCTGCGCCGCGAACGGAGTCGACTTCCGCGAGCCGCGGAAACCGGCACCGCCCGAAGTCGCCCAGGACAACGCATTTCCCTGGCGGTCGGTAATGGTGATGATCGTGTTGTTGAAAGAAGCCTGCACGTGCGCGATGCCGTCCGTGACGATGCGCCGTATCTTCTTCTTGGGTGCAGCTTTGACCGGCTTGTTCATGAGTTCCTGATTCGAGCGCCGCGCGCTCTGTCTGCGTTTATCTGATTACGAGTGGACCGGAGACCGGGCCTACTTCTTCATCTGCTTGCGTGGACCCTTGCGGGTACGTGCGTTGGTGCGGGTGCGCTGGCCGCGCATCGGCAAGCCACGGCGATGACGCAGGCCGCGATAGCAGGACAGGTCCATGAGGCGCTTGATGCTGATGCCAACTTCGCGGCGCAAGTCGCCTTCCACCGTGTACTTGCCGACCTGGGCGCGGAGCTTTTCGACGTCCGCTTCGCTCAGGTCGCGAACCTTCGTCGAGGGCAGCACGCCCGCGTCGATGCAGATCTTCTTCGAGCGCGACCGGCCTACGCCGTAGACGCTCTGGAGGCCGACCCACACGTGTTTGTGGACAGGAATGTTTACACCGGCAATGCGCGCCATAACTAAACTATCTCCGAGACATTCTGCGCCACTTCATGCGCAGTGAACAAAGCATTATACATAAAAGTCAGCCGGTTGAAGGCGGAAGCAGCCGGGTTGCCTGCGTTTCGCAGGTCAGCGCAACGCTCCGCCAGTTCCGCGACTGCTTCCCTTGAGATTGGCCTTCTTGAGCAGGCTGTCGTACTGGTGCGACATCAGGTGCGCCTGGATCTGCGAAATGAAGTCCATCACCACCACCACCACGATGAGAAGCGAGGTACCACCGAAGTAGAACGGCAGTTCCTGCCAGAACATGCGCATGATTTCCGGCAGCAGGCAGACGGCCAGCAGGTACATCGCGCCGATGCCGGTCAGCCGGGTCATCACGCCATCGATGTAGTCCGCGGTCGCCCGGCCGGGGCGGATGCCCGGAATGAGCGCACCTGACTTCTTCAGGTTGTCCGCGGTCTCCTGCGAATTGAAAACCAGCGCCGTATAGAAGAACGCGAAGAAAACGATCATCGCGCCGTACAGCAGCATGTGGAGCGGCTCTCCCGGCGACAGCGCGGAGGTCACTGTCTGCAACCAGCGGGCACTCGACCAATCGGAACCCCACGAGGCGGCGGTTGCGGGAAACATGATGAGGCTAGAGGCAAAGATCGGCGGGATCACGCCGGCCATGTTGATCTTGAGCGGCAGGTGCGACGACTGGTTCAGATACGCACGTGCTCCTCCCTGGCGCTTGGCGTAGTTCACGGTGATCCGGCGCTGAGCGCGCTCGAAAAACACCACGAATGCCGTTACGGCGAGGACCACCATCAGGATCGCGATCACGCTCAGCGCACTGAGCTCGCCGTTGCGGGCAAGCTCCAGCGTCCCGGCGATTGCGCTCGGAAGTCCCGCCACAATACCCGCGAAGATGATGAGTGAAATGCCGTTGCCGACGCCCCGCTCCGTGATCTGCTCGCCGAGCCACATGAGGAACATCGAACCCGCGGTCAGGCCGACCACGGCGCTGAAGATGAAAGCCGGGCCCGGGCTGATGACCACCGGGATGCCGTTCGACGCGCCTGACGTCTGGAGCGCCATCGCGACTCCGAACGCCTGGAAAGCCGCGAGCAGCACCGCACCCACGCGTGTCCACTGGTTGATCTTGCGCCGCCCCGATTCGCCTTCCTTGCGGATCGACTGCAGTCCCGGCACGACCTGCACCATCAGCTGGATGATGATGGACGCCGAGATGTAGGGCATCACGCCAAGGGCGAACAGCGAAAAACGTTCCAGTGCTCCACCGGAGAACATGTTGAACATGTCGACGATGGTGCCGCGCGAGCGCTCCATGAGGCGCACCATCGCTTCCGGATTGACGCCCGGAACTGGGATGAACGTGCCGAGCCGGAATACGATGAGCGCGCCGAGCACGAACAGCAGACGCTGCTGCAGTTCCTTCAACTTGCCGATGCCCGAAAGCATCTGCGATTGGTTGGGTGTCTTGGCCACCCGTTACTCCGCTGCCGCTTCGGCGCTGCCGCCGGCGGCGACGATCGCGTCGCGGGCGCCTTTGGTCAGGAGCACCCCAGCACCGGTGATGGTGTAGGCACGTGTCAGCTCGCCCTTCTTCATGAGCTTGACGCGCTTGGCGTTCGGCGGCACCAAGCCAGCCTTGCGCAACATCGCGAGATCGATGGCGGTGTCTTCGAGTTTCTCAAGCCGGTAAAGCGCGATCTCGGCGGTATCGAGCTTGATCTTCGAACGGAATCCCACCTTTGGCAGGCGCCGCTGCAACGGCATCTGGCCGCCTTCGAAGCCGGGCTTGATCTTGCCCTTGCCGGTACGCGCGTACTGTCCCTTATGACCGCGGCCGGCAGTCTTGCCGAGGCCGGAGCCGATGCCACGACCCACGCGAGTGCGTTCCTTGCGCGCGCCTTTGGCGGGCTTGAGCGTATTCAGTTGCATTGTTGCGACTCCAATGATTGCCGGACGTGAGCTACGAGCGCGAGCCGGTTGTTCTCGGGAACGACCGGTTCGGCGACGCGCGCCTTCAGTCTTCGACCCGAATCAGGTAACCGATCTTGTTGATCAGGCCACGCACGCTCGGACTGTCTTTCAACTCGCGCACGTCGTTGATCTTGCGCAGACCCAGCGCCTTGACGCTCAGGCGATGACGGCCCTGGCAGTTGCTGGTGCTCTTGATCAGGCGGACGCGAACCGTGCTTGCAGGTTTCGTGGTCATGAGTTCGTACTCGGACGAATGTCTTCAACTGTTTTGCCGCGTTTGGCGGCGATCTGCGCCGGCGAATCCACGGACGTGAGCCCCTGGATGGTCGCACGCACCAGATTGATCGGGTTGCGCGAACCCTGCGCCTTGGCGAGCACGTTCTTGACCCCCACCACTTCGAACACCGCACGCATCGCGCCACCGGCGATCACGCCGGTGCCTTCCGACGCCGGCTGCATGTAAACCTTGGCTGCGCCATGGCGGCCATGCACGGCGTAGAAAAGGGTGCCGTTGTCGAGCCGCACCGAAACAAGATTCTTGCGCGCACGCTCCATGGCCTTGGCGATCGCGACCGGCACTTCTCGCGCCTTGCCGTAACCCATGCCGACCTTGCCGTCGCCGTCGCCGACCACGGTCAGCGCGGTGAAGCTCATCTGGCGTCCGCCCTTGACCGTCTTGGCGACGCGGTTGACGGCAATCAACTTTTCCTGCATGCCGTCGCCGCTGTCACGGTCGTTGCGATTGTCGCCGCGGTTGTCGCGATCGTTGCTCATCGATAACCCTTATTGGAACTGTGCTTGGCCAGGCCGAACCGGACCGGCGTTGAGCGAATCAAAACTTGAGGCCGGCTTCACGCGCTGCATCCGCGAGCACCTGGACCCGACCGTGATACAGAAACCCGGAGCGGTCGAAGGCGACGCTGTCGATACCTGCCGCGAGAGCGCGTTCGGCAATGACGCGACCCACGACTGCTGCTGCGGCCTTGTTCTTGGTGCTGCCTTCCAGGCCAGAGCGGAGATCGCCCTGCACCGTCGACGCACTCGCCAGCACCTTGCTGTCCGCCGAGAACACCTGCGCGTACAGGTGCTGGCCCGTGCGGTGCACGGACAAGCGCGGAACACCGAGCTTGCGGATGTGCATGCGCGTGCGCTTGGCGCGACGCAACCGTTGAATTCTTTTTTCCATGATCAACTCCCAGCCGGAACAGCCATCAGGCTTTCTTGGCTTCTTTCATGACGATGCGTTCGCCCGCGTAGCGGACGCCCTTACCCTTGTACGGCTCCGGCGGACGCACCGCACGGATCTTCGCGGCGAGTTCGCCCACTTGCTGCTTGTCGTTGCCCTTGACCAGTATCTCGGTCTGGGTCGGCGTCTCGAGCGTGATGCCTTCCGGCGCCACGATCACCACCGGGTGAGAAAAGCCCAGCGCGAGATTCAGGTTCTTGCCGGACACCGCGGCGCGATAACCGACTCCCACGAGCTCCAGCTTGCGGGTGAAGCCCTCATGCACGCCACTCACCATGTTGGCGAGCAGGGACCGCAGGGTACCGGCCATCGCGTCGTTGGCGGGCGCCGCCGGGGCGACGTTCAACTTGCCGTCTTCCAGCACCACGTTCACGCCAGCAGGCCGCGCCATCGACAGAGAACCCTTCGGTCCCTTGACGGTGAACGCGCCATCGGTCTGGCTGAATTCGACGCCCTTCGGCAATTCGATTGTTTTCTTGGCAACGCGGGACATCTCGAACTCTCCTTAGGCGACCATGCCGATCAGCTCGCCGCCCAGACCCTGTTTACGGGCCTGTGCGTCGGTCATGAGGCCGGCGGACGTTGAAACAATGGCGACACCAAGACCGCCCAGCACCTTGGGCACGGCGTCCTTGCCGCGGTATTGGCGCAGCCCCGGCCGGGACATGCGCTTCAGCTTGTCGATGGCCGGCTTGCCCTGGTAATAGCGCAGCGCGATTTCCAGTTCCTTCTTGGGGCCAAGGTCGCGAACCGCGAGGTCGTTGATATAGCCCTCGGACTTCAGCAACTCGGCGATCGCTACCTTGACCTTGGACGACGGCATGCGTACCGCCGGCTTGCCGGTGGCCTGCGCGTTGCGGATGCGCACGAACATGTCGGCGATCGGATCCATGACACTCATGAGAACACCTTTCTACTGAGGCCCCGGATCGACACCGATCCGGGTATTCGTGAATTTCAATCGCGCCTTGCGGCGCTCCTACCAATGATGATTCGGGCAGGAGCGCCGCAAGGCACGACTCCAAGAATCTTTACCAACTAGCCTTGCGCAGGCCCGGCACGTCACCGCGCATGGTCGCCTCGCGCAGCTTGTTGCGGCCCAGCCCGAACTTCTGATAGACACCCCGCGGGCGCCCGGTCAGCGCGCAGCGCGAACGCACGCGCGAAGGACTCGCGTCGCGCGGCAGCTTCTGCAACGAGGTCTGCGCCGCGGCGCGTTCGTCGAACGAGACCTTCGGGTCCGCGATCAGACGCTTCAGTTCCGCGCGCTTGACGGCGTACTTCTTGACTGTCTTGGCGCGACGCTTGTCGCGCTCGATCATCGATGTCTTTGCCATGATCTACCGTAAACCCGTATTGAGTGAGTGGCTCACCACTTGCGGTGGCTGGTGAAACCGGTATTGCCGGACAACTGGCGCGCGCCTTGGCGCGCACCGGACGTCAGTTGCGGAACGGAAACCCGAATCCTTCGAGCAGCGCTTTCGCCTCGGCGTCCGTCTTGGCGGTGGTCGTGATGGCGATATCCATCCCGCGCAACGCGTCGACCTGGTCGAAATCGATCTCGGGAAAGATGATCTGTTCCTTGATGCCGAAGTTGAAGTTGCCGCGGCCGTCGAACGAGCGTCCACCGACACCGCGGAAGTCGCGCACGCGCGGCAGCGCGATGTTGACCAGGCGATCGAAGAACTCGTACATGCGCGCCCGGCGCAAGGTGACCTTGCAGCCGATCGGCCAGCCGTCGCGGATCTTGAAGGTCGCGACCGACACGCGCGATTTGGTCACGATCGGCTTCTGGCCGGCGATCTTGGTCATGTCCGCTACCGCGTGCTCCAGGACCTTCTTGTTCGCGGCAGCCTCGCCCACGCCCATGTTGATAGTGATCTTGGACAGGCGCGGAACCTGCATCGGGTTCTTGTAACCGAAACGCTCGGTGAGCTTCGGCACGACCTGGTCTTTGTAGTGTGTCTCGAGACGAATCATTTTCTGCGACCTCAGGCGTCGACGACTTCGCCGGACGAACGGAAAATCCGCACCTTGCGGCCGTCGTCGAGCACCTTGAAACCGACGCGCTCGCGCTTGCCGGTGGATGAGTTGAGCAACATCACGTTGGACCCGTGGATCGACGCCTCGCGCTCGATGATCCCGCCCGGCTGGTTGGCCTGGGGATTCGGCTTAGTGTGTCGCTTGATCACGTTGACGTTGGCAACGACCAGGCGTTCACCCGCCATGCGCAGCACTTCGCCCTTCTGGCCCTTGTTCTTGCCGGTGATCACGATGACCTGATCGCCTTTGCGGATTCTCTTCATTTCATTGTCTCTTTAGGGTGGGGTTTGCCCACCATTCTGGTTCTTGCGCGGCAGGCCGGAGGCCCGCCCTACAAAACCTCAGGCGCCAGCGACACGATCTTCATGAACTTCTCGCCGCGCAGTTCGCGCGTGACCGGTCCGAAGATGCGCCTGCCGATCGGCTCGAGTTTGTTGTTGAGCAACACCGCGGCGTTGCCGTCGAAGCGGATCAGCGAACCATCCGCACGACGCACGCCCTTGCGGGTGCGCACCACGACGGCGTCGTAGACCTCGCCCTTCTTGACCTTGCCGCGCGGAATCGCGTCCTTGATCGATACCTTGATCACGTCGCCGATGTACGCGTAACGGCGCTTGGAGCCGCCGAGCACCTTGATGCACATGAGCTCGCGTGCACCACTGTTATCGGCTGCGGCCAGCCGGCTCTCCACCTGAATCATTGCGTTCTCCTAAACCCGTCCGCTGACCTGTCGATCACTACTGCTGCGCGCGCTCGACCACTTCGACGACCTGCCAATTCTTGGTCTTCGACAGTGGCCGGCATTCGCGGATGCGCACCAGGTCGCCTTCGCGACACTCGTTGTTCTCGTCGTGTGCGTGCACCTTGGTCGAACGGCGCAGCAATTTGCCATAGAGGCCATGCTGCAACTGCCGCTCAATCACCACGGTGACCGACTTCTGCATCTTGGTGCTGACGACCCGGCCTTCGACCGCGCGTTGCGTTGTGCTTACATCCGACATGTCGATGCCTTCGATTACGTGTTGTTGACTTGCAGCGGGGTGGCCTGCGGCGATGCATCCTGCTGCAGGTTGGCCAGCTGATGCTTCGTCCGCGCGATGTCGCGGCGAACGTTGCGCACCTGGTGGGTCTTGGTGAGCTGACC
>JBKJSW010000269.1:0-3459 GCA_046595765.1 Ahniellaceae bacterium | reverse complement strand
GACCGCGAGGTCAGTGTCCCGGTCGGTGCCGATCACTTGCGCCGGCGTGACGCGCCCATCGGCAAGCTCGGCAAGGATGTCGCCCGCTCCCTGCACCACGTGGTAGTTGGTCAGCACATAGCCATCCTCGCGCACGATGACGCCGGCGCCGAGGATGCGCTGCAGGCGCGAGCGTTGCGGACCGGCCGGCACTCCGGTGAAGCGCTGCAGCACCGGGTCCGAGAACACGCGAAACGGTTGCTCGGTCACCAGGCGGCGCGTGTAGATGTTCACGACGGAAGGCGTGGCGCGCTTGACCGCATCCGAATAGCTCGCTGGCGGCCCGGACGTTTCGGTGTCGGAGTGCCGCGGTCCATTACGCCCCGGCCACGCGTAGGTCAGTACGAAGGCCGCCGCCAGTCCGACCACTGCGCTCTGGGCGATGAACAGCAGGCGTTGACGCCAGGGCTGCGTCAACATGCGATACCGCCACGCCGTGGGGCGCGATGAAGAGAGGACAGGGTCACCCCACGAGCATAAGGCAGCCGGGTCGAGCCATCGACCCAACGCATGGCACCCTCCGGGCTTTTCCTTGCCGCCACACACGTCGGCGCGTTGTGGCGATGTTAACCGTTCGTTTAGAATGCCCGGATTAGCGCTGGCCGTCGGCCGCATGCGCGTTCCCGAATGCAACCTCTAGCGGAGAGTCGGATGGCCGAGGACAGCGTCAATCTGGGCCGGCGCCGGTTCCTCACCGCGACCACCGCGGTGGTCGGAGGGGCGGGTGTCCTCGTTGCAGCGGTGCCTTTCATCAAGGCGTGGAACCCGAGCGCGAAGGCCAAGCTGGCCGGGCAGCCGATCACCGCCGACATCAGCAAGCTGGAGGAAGGCGAGCGGCTCATGTTCGAGTGGCGCGGCCAGCCGATCTGGATCATCAGCCGCACACCCGCCGCGCTCGCGGCGCTGCCGACCGTGGAGTCCAGGCTCAAGGACCCCGGTTCGGAAGCGCAAGACCAGCAGCCGGGCTACGCGAAGAATGAATTCCGGTCGATCAAGCCGGAAACACTGGTGCTCGTCGGGATCTGCACGCATCTGGGCTGCGCGCCGTTATATGTGCCTGAACTCGAACCGCAGCCGTTCGATCCAGAATGGAAGGGCGGCTTCTTCTGTCCTTGCCACAAGTCCAGGTTCGACCTCGCGGGCCGCGTGTTCCAGGGTGTCCCGGCGCCCACCAATCTGGTCGTGCCGCCGCACCGCTACGTTGACGACGGCACCATCGAGATCGGTGTCAACGCCGAAGGAGCCGCGTGATGGCCAACGTGCTGACGCGTACCACCGAAAACGTCGCCGCGTGGGTGAATGACCGCGTCCCGGGCATGCTGCCTTTCTACCGGAAGCACTTGACCGAGTATTACGCGCCGAAGAATTTCAACCTCTTTTACTACTTCGGCTCGCTGGCAATGATCGTGCTGGTGAACCAGATCGTCACCGGCATCTGGTTGACGATGAACTACAAGCCGAGCGCCGCCGAGGCTTTCGCATCGATCGAATACATCATGCGCGATGTCGAATGGGGCTGGCTCATCCGCTACATGCATTCGACGGGAGCATCGGCGTTCTTCATCGTCGTCTACCTGCACATGTTCCGTGGGCTGATGTACGGCTCGTATCAGAAGCCGCGCGAACTGGTGTGGATCCTCGGCATGCTGATCTACCTCGTGCTCATGGCCGAGGCGTTCATGGGCTACGTGCTGCCGTGGGGCCAGATGTCGTTCTGGGGCGCGAAGGTGATCATCTCGTTGTTCGGCGCGATCCCCTGGATCGGCGGCATGCTGACCGAATGGATCATGGGCGACTACCTGCCAAGCGACATCACGCTCAATCGCTTCTTCGCGTTGCATGTCATCGCGCTGCCGCTGGTGCTGCTGCTGCTCGTGGTGCTGCATCTCGGGGCCCTGCACGAGGTCGGGTCGAACAATCCCGACGGCGTCGAGATCAAGAAGGGTCCCAAGGGCAACCGCTGGTCGCCGACCGCACCGGCCGATGGCATCCCCTTCCATCCGTACTACACGGTCAAGGACCTGGTCGGTCTCGGGTTTTTCCTGATCATCTGCGCCTTCATCATCTTCTTCGAACCCACCGTCGGAGGCTGGTTCCTCGAGCACGACAACTATGTCGAGGCCAACCGACTGGTGACCCCGGAGCACATCAAGCCTGTCTGGTACTACACGCCCTACTACGCGATGTTGCGTGTGGTTCCGCACAAGCTTTCCGGCGTATTGGTGATGTTCGGCGCGATCGCCGTGTTGTTCCTGGTGCCATGGCTCGATCGCAGCCCGGTCAAGTCGCATCGTTACAAGGGCCCCATCACCAAGATCATGCTTGGCCTGCTGGCGGTGTGTTTCATCTGGCTCGGCAAGATCGGTTCGGGTCCGGGCACCGATCCGGTCGAAACGCAGATCGGCCGGGTGCTGACGTTCCTCTACTTCATGTTCTTCATCACGATGCCGGTGTGGTCGCGGCTCGACCGAACAAAACCGGTGCCGGAGCGGGTGACGACCCATGAGTGACCGTATTGCTGAAAATCTGCGCATCGGCACCCGCCCCGGCGGCCAGCAATTCCGAACTGCGCTGATTGCGCTCATGGTCGCGCTGTTCGCGGCCGCCGTTCCGCTCCGGGTCGATGCCTCGTCGAGTGGCATGACGCCGGGCGATCCGGCGCAAACCGACCTGGGCGACACTGCCTCCCTGCAACGAGGCGCGCGGCTATTCGTCAACTACTGCAGCGGCTGCCACGCGATGAAGTTGATGCGTACATCGCGCATCGCCGAGGATCTTGGACTCACGCAGGAGCAGATCGAACAGAACCTGCTGTTCACTGGCGCAAAATACGGCGATCCACTGCTGACATCGATGCCGGTGGATGCCGCCAACGGATGGTTCGGCAAGGCTCCGCCGGACCTCTCCCTCGCGGGTAAATCCAGGGGCAGCGACTGGATCTATAACTACCTGCGCGCGTTCTACCTCGACCCTTCGGCACGCATCGGCTGGAACAACACGGTGTTTCCGAACGCGTCGATGCCCAACGTGCTCTGGGAGTTGCAGGGCACGAAGCGCGCCGTCTTCAAGGACATGCCGCACGCCGAACACGGGGCGACTGGGCACTGCGCCCACGGGCAGGCCGAAATGGGGGGCCGCTGTTTCGTCGGATTCGAGACCATTGCCGAGGGATCGTTGACCGCGGATGCGTTCGACCAAAGCGTGCGCGACATCGCCGCGTTCATGGAGTACGCGTCCGAGCCGGCAGCCCTGAAGCGTACCCGCATGGGCGTCTGGGTGATCCTGTTCCTCGCATTCTTCACGTTTATCGCCTGGCTGCTGAAGATGGAGTATTGGCGGGACGTGCACTGAGGGGGCGTCACCGGGCGACAGCAGGCGGAGCGGAGCGCGCCACGCCAGAGCCTGACGCCCGTATCCGGC
>JBKJSW010000422.1:0-3446 GCA_046595765.1 Ahniellaceae bacterium | reverse complement strand
CTCGCGGTCGACGATGTGCGACGCGAGAGCATGCGCGCACCGGCGCGCGCGGCCGTTGCGGGGGCCGGGCCCGAGCGCGTGGCGCTCGACTTCGAGAACCTGGTGCAGCAGCTCCTGTCCGAATCGGGGGTCCACCAGCCGGAGCGCAGCGAAGTGCGCCTGCCCGGGACGGGTCGAAGAAGTAGCCACTGACGTGAACCTGCCCTTCGCCAACGAAGCCGATTGGTGCCTGCGCGCCAATCGACGCTGCGCGAGCAGCGGGATGCGACGCTATTTCTCGGTGGTGAGCCGCCTCGGCGACGGCGTGTTCTGGTACGCCCTCATGGGACTGCTCACGGTGTTGGGAGGACGGACTGGCGTGGTCGCTGCGCTCGAGATGGCCGCCACGGGTGTCATCTCGTTCCTGCTCTACAAGTTGCTTAAGCGGTGGGCGCATCGACCCCGTCCCTGCGCCGCCGACGTCCGCATCCAGGCGCTGGTCGC
Source organism: Ahniellaceae bacterium (assembly GCA_046595765.1). GTDB lineage: Bacteria > Pseudomonadota > Gammaproteobacteria > Xanthomonadales > Ahniellaceae > JBBQNY01. Next base: position 2,963 of record JBKJSW010000422.1, on the reverse strand, counting down.
ACCCCTCGACGAATTCAGCTTTCCGTCCGGCCACACCCTGCATGCCGTAGCGTTCAGTTGCGTTTGCATCGCGCACTTCCCGTTGCTGGCGTGGCTGCTGGTGCCATTCACCGCGAGCATCGCCGCCTCGCGGGTGATGCTCGGCCTGCACTATCCGAGCGACGTGCTGGCTGCGGTGTTGATTGGCCTCGGGCTCGGCGGGCTGTGCCTCTACGCCGCGAGCTTCGCCGAGCGCATGCCCCTGGCGTGATCGGCCAGCACCGCGCACACGGCGCGAAACTGCGTGGCGAAATCCAGGGTCTCCGTCGCACCACGGGAACGCCGCGGCCCGGGAGGCCCTAAACTAGGCAGTCAACCGGGGAACGAGTGGACGTGAAACAACATCTCAAGGAATTGCTGCTCGGCGCGATAAACGCGCTGCGCGAGGCGGGCGAATTACCGCCGGGCGCCCTTCCGGACATCGTGATCGAACGCGCCCGCAATCCCGCGCACGGCGATTTCGCGAGCAACGCGGCGCTGCAACTGGCCAAGTCGGCCGGCCGCAATCCGCGCGCGGTGGCGCAGGCGCTGGTGGCAAACCTTGCGGCATCGACGCATGTCGCGTCGGTGGAGATCGCCGGGCCCGGCTTCATCAATTTCCGGCTCGATGCGGGCGTGCGTCTCGAGGCGCTGGCCGCCGCGCACCGCGAAGGCGCGCGTTACGGCTTCGCACCCGCCGATTCGCAGGAGAGCCTGCTGGTCGAATTCGTCTCGGCCAATCCCAACGGTCCACTGCACGTGGGTCATGGGCGTGGGGCGGCGTATGGCGCGAGCCTGGCCAACCTGCTCGAAGCCGCGGGCCATGGCGTGCAGTGCGAGTACTACGTCAACGACGCCGGCCGCCAGATGGACATCCTGGCGCTCAGCGTGTGGCTGCGTTACCTCGATCAGCTCGGCGAACCGGTGCGCTTTCCCGACAACGGCTATCGCGGCGACTACGTCAGCGACATCGCCGCACGCCTGCGTGCCGTAGAGGGCGAGACGCTGCGCGTGCCGGCGGCAACGCTGTTCGATGGCATCCCGGCCGACGCCGCGGACGGCGGCGACAAGGAACTGCACGTGGACGCGCTGATCGCGCGGGCGCGGACGCTGCTCGGCGCCGCGAATTACGCACGCGTGCACGCCGCGGGGCTGGATGACTGCCTGGCCGACATCGGCGAGGACCTGGCCGGGTTCGGCGTGCGCTTCGATCGCTGGTTCTCGGAGAAATCGCTGGCGACGTCCGGTGCCATCGACCGCGCCGTCGCACGCCTGCGCGAAGCGGGGCACATGTTCGAACAGGACGGGGCGCACTGGTTCCGCGCGACCACGTTCGGCGACGACAAGGATCGCGTGGTGATCCGCGAAAACGGTGCGACCACGTATTTCGCTTCCGATATCGCTTACCTCCTCGACAAGCTGGAGCGCGGCTTCGCGCGCGCGATCTACGTGCTCGGCGCCGATCACCACGGCTATGTCGCGCGACTCAAGGCCGCGGCACTCGGCTTCGGGCTCGATCCGGATCGGGTGGAGGTGCTGCTGGTGCAGTTCGCGATCCTGTTCGAACACGGCGAGCGCGTGCAGATGTCGACGCGCGCCGGATCGTTCGTCACGTTGCGCCAGCTGCGCGAGGACGTCGGTCGCGATGCGGCGCGCTGCTTCTACGTCATGCGCAGCCACGAGCAGCACCTCGATTTCGACCTCGATCTCGCCCGCTCGCAGTCGAACGACAATCCCGTGTACTACGTGCAATATGCACACGCGCGCATCAGTGCGCTGTTCCGGCAATTGCTCGAGAAGGGGCTCACGTACGATCCCGCGGCCGGCGCCGGCGCGGTGTCGTGCCTGGTCGAGCCGCAGGAGCGCGAACTGCTCGACTGGCTCATGCACTGGCCGGAAACGTTGGCCGGCGCGGCCGCCAGCCGTTCGCCCCAGGTCGTGTTCGGGGCTTTGCGCGAACTGGCCGCGGCGTTCCACAGTTTTTACAACGCCGTGCCGATCCTCGGTGCGGATGACGAACTACGCAACGCCCGCCTGTTCCTCTGCGAGGCGGTGCGCAATCCACTGGCGGGTGGACTGGCGCTGCTCGGCGCCAGCGCCCCGGAGACGATGTGATGGCAAGCAAACGGCCGCGACAAGCGGCGTATCACGGCCACGACGAAGGCTTCCGGCCCGCGTGGTGGCAAATCGCGGCGGGCTTCGTGCTGGGCGCGGTGCTGTCCACCACGCTCGGAGTTCGGGATTACCTGCCGTTCCTCGCGACGACCGCTGGGCCCGCACCCAACCCCGCCGCCACCGCACCACCGGAAGGCGATCCGGGCGTCGCGGGCGAAGCAGCCGCGCCGGCGCGCCCGAAGTACGATTTTTACACGGTGCTGCCGGAACTCGACCAGGTCATACCCGATGCAGAGTTGACCGAGCAGGCCGCCGCGCCGCCGCCCGCACCCAGTGATCCAGTGACTTCGACCAGCCGGTATTTTTTGCAGGCCGGATCGTTCCGCGACGCCGGCGACGCCGACTCCATGAAAGCCAAGCTGGCCCTCACCGGCATGCGCGCCGGCGTGACTCCGGTCAACATCAATGGCGCGACGTGGTTTCGCGTGCGCGTGGGTCCATTCGGCAACCCGCAGGATCTTGACGCCGCACGCCGCCAGCTCGGAGCGGATGGCGTCCAGGCCATCGCGCTCAAGGAAGCCTCCCCGCAATAGTTCCGTTGCAGCACCGCCGGTCTGACGGTCGGGGAGAAACTGAACATATCCCAACTGTCACATTCATTTCGCCATGACAAGTTCACAAACTTGTGCTTGTGCGGCAGGATGGCCCCACGACTTGAGGTGGGGAATGCCATGAAAAGATTTCTGCTTGCTGTGGGGCTGCTTGGAATTGCCGCGGGCACAGCCGCAGCGGATCGCCCGCGCTGGCACGCTCAGAACGTTCCGACCGCC
>JBKJSW010000385.1:0-5385 GCA_046595765.1 Ahniellaceae bacterium | reverse complement strand
GGACACGCCGAGCGTGCTGTCGCGCCCCTGCACCACCATGCCGAGCGAATCCCCGACCAGCACGATATCGATGCCCGCCGCATCGATCACGGCAGCCAGGGTCGCGTCGTAGGCAGTAGTGGCGACCAGCGGCACCCCGCGCGCCCGCGCGGTGGCGAGCGCGGGGACGGTAAATGGGGTCGCTGCGGGCGCGGCACTCATCGGGGCGTCTCCATGGTTCCGCGCTCAGGCGATCGCGGTCGCGATCGCGACAGGCTGTGCATGCAGTGCGGCCAGCCAGTCGCTCGCCGCACCGCGGCCCGGGATCTCGACATCCGGCGCGATGTCGAGCAAGGGGCGCAAGGCGAACTCGCGTTCGTGCAAATGCGGATGCGGTACGTGGCAACCGGGTTGCTCGACGATGGCATCGCGATACAGCAGGAGGTCCAGATCGATCGTGCGCGCAGTCCAGCGAGTTGCATCAGCGCGATCGCGACCCAGTTCGCGTTCGATCGCGAGCAAACGCTCCACCAGTTCCACCGGCGGCAGGTCGGTTGCAATTTCCGCGACTGCATTGAGGAATTCAGGCTGGTCGAGCACGCGCCAGGGCTCGGTCCGATAGAGCTTGGACGATTGCAATACATCGATGCGAGCATCCGCGTGCAGGCGTTCGAGCGCGCGCGCGAGGGTGTCCGCGCGATCGCCGAGGTTCGCGCCGAGACCGATGAACACACCACCGGTGCGGTTCAAGCAGGCAGGTCCGACGTGGGCGCACCTTCGCGACGACGGCCACGACCGCCGCGACGCCGGCGCTTGCGCGGTCCGGCAGCGTCGCCATCCGGGTGCGCATCGGCGACGCGACGCAGCGCCACGTCGACTGACTCGGGCTTGCCTTCCACATCCCGCCAGAACGCGTACAGGGTCGCAGCCTCCGGTTCGAATTCTGCGCGCAACGCGAGAAAATCGTACGCAGCCCGGAAACGTGGGTGCTCGAGCAATCGCACCACGCGCTTGCGCTGCAGGTGTTCGAAACGCGACTGCAATTGCCAGATTTCGAGCATCGGAGTGCTGATGCGACGCGGCAACGCCGCGCGCCGAACCTGTTCAATCAACACTTCGTCGGCCGCGATGCCCCACGCGACCTGGGTCTCATGACCATCAGCGAGCGCAGCGTAGAAACGCGGCACGACCGCCGGCCACAACAGCGCGGCAAACAGGAATGCGGGACTGACCGAACGGTCTTCGCGTACGCGACGGTCCGTCTGTGCGAGCGCGGCGTCGAGCAATCGCCGCAGGTGGTCCTGGCCCGGTGCTCGCAACGCCTTGGCGGTGGCGGGCAGCACCGAGTCGAGGAGACCGAACCGGTCTAGGGCAGCGACGCTCGCCTCCGCATGTCCGCCGAGCAACAGCTTCAGCGATTCGTCGAACAGGCGCGCGGGCGACGCATCGCCCAGCAATCCCGCCAGTATCGGAATTTGCTCTGCGGTCTTCGCCTCGATCTCGAATCCAAGCTTGGTCGCGAGTCGGATGGCACGCAGCATGCGAACGGGATCTTCGCGATAGCGGGCCTCTGGATCGCCGATCAGGCGCAACAGGCGCTTCTCGACGTCGGCGAAGCCGCCGACGAAATCGCGCACCGAGAAATCCTCGATCGCGTAATACAGCGCGTTCACAGTGAAATCCCGCCGCACCGCATCTTCCTCGATGGTGCCGTAGATGTTGTCGCGCACGATGCGTCCATCGACCATCGAACGATCGCCTGCCACGTCGTCGCCGCCGCCGGCGCGGAAGGTCGCAACCTCGATGATCTCCGGACCGAAGATCACATGCGCCAGTCGGAAACGCCGGCCAATCAGGCGGCAGTTTCGGAACAGTTGCCGCACCTGTTCCGGCCGCGCATCTGTGGCGACGTCAAAATCCTTCGGCTGGATACCCACCAGCAGGTCGCGCACGGCCCCGCCCACCAGGTAACCGTCGAATCCGGCGTCACGCAGCTTGTAAAGCACGCGCAGCGCGTTTGGACTGATCGCCTTGCGCGAAATCGGATGCTGCGCGCGCGGCACGATCACCGCGGCGCTGGTGCGCACGGGAACGGTTCGTGCGAGGCGCACGGCGGGTACGGATTCAGGTTGTGGCGCGGCGACGACCGGCTCGCCGGCCCGCAGTCTGCGCAATATCGGTAGTCGGCTACCGAGCCAATCCCACGGCATTCGTGTTGTGCTCCCAGGCAATGGACCTATACTACGCGCCTCTTTTTGCGCCGCTCAAGAAAACTCCAGGCAAGCCCGGAGAATTCGCGGTGCGGGAAGCGGCAGCTGCACCCCGCTCCCTTCGTCTAGTGGCCTAGGACACCGCCCTCTCAAGGCGGGAACACGAGTTCGAACCTCGTAGGGAGCACCACTTTGCTGGCCGAGTCCATCCTGGACGCGGCGATCGATGACTGCGTCGGCACGAATGCCGAATCGTCATTTGCAAAAGGACGGCAAACGCGATCGGTTCGCTCGGCGCCTCGACGCACCGTAAACTGCACCGCTCCAACCTTCGGACCACTGCTCCCGATGCCCTTCGTCGTCACCGAAAACTGCATCAAGTGCAAATACACGGACTGCGTGGAAGTGTGTCCGGTCGACTGCTTCCACGAAGGTCCGAACTTCCTGGTGATCGACCCTGACGAGTGCATCGATTGCACGTTGTGCGAACCCGAATGTCCGGTGAACGCCATCTATCCGGAAGACGACGTGCCTGCGGGCCAAGAATCCCTGATCGCGCTCAACGCCGAATTGTCGAAGGGCTGGCCGGTCATCACCGTGCGCAAGGACGGGCCGCCCGACGCCAAGGAATGGGAAAACGTACCGGGCAAGCTCGCGCACCTCGAACGCTGAGGGCGCACCGCAACAAGTTGCGTCAGCGCAGCCCCTGGCGGATAGCGGTCAGGATCCTCCGTGCGGCCGCGTCGTCCTTGCCGCGCACGTCCCCGATGGCCACCGCACTGCCGCCGCCGCTCGCTGCGAGCACGCTGACGCTGCGCGTTTCGCCGCTGCGCTCGATCCGATCGCGGCCGCTCAGGCGTGACCACCACGTTCGGCGCGCCTTCGCCACCACAGTCCTCACTTCGAGGGTCCGTGCGGTTGCGTTGGAGCTCTTCACCGTGAATCCACTGGTGCCGCGGAGCGCCGATTCCACCTTGGCGTACGCCTCGTCGGGCGACAACGAAGTGCTCACTGGCACGATCGGCTGATTGTTGATCGAAACGGCAGGGGGCGCATCGGACACGTCGGTCTCGTTCTTGCCGTCTCTCTTCTCGGGGATCACGAGCGCGGCCGTATCCCGCGGCGCGTCAAGGCCTTCCGGAATCGTGAGCGGTCGGCCCGCGCGGGCTTCGCGGTAGTCGGAGCGATCGCGCGGCTTCATCCACCCGCAGCTCGCGACCATGACGGTCAGGATCATGAGCGCCGCAAGGCGCAGGAACAGTCGCATCGTGGCCGCGATCCCAGCAAAAATGAAGCGGCGACTATATCGCAGCGCGGCTGCCACCGCCCGGAGGCCCTTGGCGCTCGATCGACTCCACCTGCGCGAGCATGCGCTCGGCCTCGCCTCGGCGGCGCTCGCTGAGCGGCAGCAATGGCAGTCGCAATTCGGGTCCGAACAGGCCCATCCGATAAAGCAGCCATTTGACCGGGATCGGATTGGATTCGCAGCCGAGGAACTCGAAGAGTTCCGCGAGGCTCGCATCGATTGCGCGGGCCACCGTGTCGGCGCCCGACCGGGCTGCGACGCACAGCGCCTTGAACGCGCGTGGACACACGTTCGCGGCGACCGAGACGACGCCATCCGCGCCCGCTCGCATTGCGCGCAATGCGGTCGGGTCGTCTCCCGACAGCACCGCGAATCCCGGGGCCCGCAATTCGAGCAGCGCCCGCATGCGCTCGGCATCGTCGCGCGCTTCCTTGACGCCGACGATGCGCGGGTGCTCAACGAGTTCGGCCACGGTTTCGGGCAACAGGTCGCAGCCGGTGCGGCTCGGCACGTTGTAGAGGAGGATTGGCAGGTCACCGTCATCGGCGAGCGCGCGATAGTGTGCAATCAGGCCCTGCTGTGTCGGACGCACGTACGCCGGCGTGACGACGAGCGCGCCGTCCGCGCGTGCGTCCGCAGCGATGCGGTTGAGGCGCAACGCGCGGCGCGTGCTGGATGCTCCGCAGCCCGCGATCACTGCCATGCGGCCCTTCAGGTGTTCGACGCTCGCGGCGAGCAGCGACGCCAGTTCCGCTTCCTCCAGCGCGCCAGACTCGCCCGTCGAGCCGCCGACCACTACGCCATCGCTGGCGGCCGCCAGGTGCAGGTCGAGCAGCCGTCGCCAGCCCTCGAAGTCGAGTTCGCCTGCTGCTGTGAACGGCGTCACCAGTGCGCAGATGCTGCCGCTGAATCGCATGGGTTGGATTCCCGCTCGAAGGCGCAGCAGGTTAGTCGCGACTGCCGACGCAAGTCCATGGCAGGAGTCGGCCCTTTCCCCGATGGATGCCACTTCGCGGCACCGCACCGGCCGAAGCGCTCGCCACGATCCACGGGCCCACGAACGCCCGCGCGCAGCGCGCTTGTGGCGCCCGGAAACGGCCAGTAAGCTCCGTCGTGCTCGCGGTCGTCCAGCCGCCGGGGTTCGCAACGATCGTGCCGCGCCAGAACAACAACGAAAACTACGTTCTCATCACCGCCGTTGCCAAGGATTCCCAGCCCCTGTTGCTGCCGTTGACGCGACGCATTCGCGACTGCGGTTGCAACGTGCTGGAGTCGCGATTGTCGTGCCTGGGTCGCGATGTCGTCATCGCTTGTCTCGTGGTCGGTTCGTGGGACGCGATCGCCAAGCTCGAGTCCGGTTTGCCGCGTCTTCAGCGCGAGGATGGCGTGCAGGCCACCATGCAGCGCTCCGAAGCGCGCGCCAACCAGGACACGCTGCTTCCATACCTGGTCGAGGTCGTGGCCGCGGATAAGCCCGGCATCCTGCATGAACTGGCGGAGTTCTTCAGTACGCGCAGCATCAGCCTCGAGCAGCTCACGTCGTCGCGTTATCGCGCGATGCAAACCGGCGCCGAGATGTTTTCCGCCCAGATCACCATCGGCGTTCCCGCGAAGACGCATATCGCGGCCTTGCGCGACGACTTCCTGGAATTCTGCGATGCGTTGAACCTCGACGCGGTCATGGAGCCGGTCAAGTATTAGGACGCCTCGATCCAGTGCAGAGATTGACGCTCCGGCGGCCGCGAACTCTCGCGGCGCAGCGCTGGATCGCGACCGGGCTGCCGACGCGCGCATCGCGCGCCTGCCGGAGTTTTCGGTGCCCGCCACCTGCGGCACGTTGAGCAGCGCGGTGCTCACCGGCACTGCACTGGTCTTGTACTTCTATCCGAA
>JBKJSW010000120.1:0-24162 GCA_046595765.1 Ahniellaceae bacterium | reverse complement strand
CGAGCGCGGTCAGTCGAGACGGCAAGATCAGACTACGCCCGTTCGAAGCCAAGTGCACGCCATGACAATACGCGAGTCACGGACACGTTACACCGGGTTCGAATTGCGCGATGCATGAGAGAGGAACGGTGCCAGAGAAGAACGGTGCAGGGTCCACTTACTTTGCGGGGCGGCGGATTCTGGCGCGATCATTTGTCCGCGAGGCGCGGTCGGTGGGCGGGGCGGACATTGAAGCATCGGATGACGCGCGCTTCGACGCGGGCTCGGAAGTCGTCGTGGCCGAGGACGCGCTGTTGTTGCAAGTAGGCGCGGATTTCCGCGATGACGGCGTCGCTCCGGAAAGTGGAACTGGCACCGTTACCCGCAAACTCCTCGCGGCAGCGGCCAACTAGCTCAAGCGTTGGCGTCGCTCAAACAAACCGCTGGTAAACTCGCCGCCATGGAAATGAAATCGCTCGAAGAGCAAGTCTTGAGTGTGCCGCCAGCAGATCGCGCCAGGCTTGCGCACGAATTGTTGGAGAGCCTGGATGTGCTGTCTCCTGCCGAGATCGAGAACTTGTGGATGGAAGAGGCCGAGCGTCGGGCACGAGGAGTCGATTCGGGTGTTGTGCAATTGGTTCCAGGTGCCCAGGTTGCACGGAAGGCTCGAGCATTGCTTCGTTGAACTACGCGTTCCATCCTGCTGCCGAAGCGGAGCATCTTGAACAGGTCGCGTTCTATGAGTCCCAGCAACCTGGATTGGGTGCGCGCTACCTGGCCGAGTTTGCGAGTGCGCTGGAGCGCGTGTGCGAAGCCCCACTACAGCATTCCGCGTAGGCGCCGTCTGGCCTTCGTCGCGCCGTGCTGCATCAAGTCCCTTTCACTGTTTTTTTCCGCGAGGTCGGTGGCATAGTTCAAGTCCTCGCGGTCGCACATCATCGCCGTCGTCCCGGCTACTGGGACGTGCGGGGTTGACTATGTGTTCAGGCCGACCGCCGAAATCACCGCATTGTTTTTCCGTCGTGCTCAACGCGGCGGCGGCTTAACACGGCGTCAGTGACCATGGAAGGAATCAGCCACATCACGTTTATCGTGCGAGACCTTGAGCGCATGGCCACATTCTTGTGCCGGGGCTTGGGCGCGCGCGAGGTCTATGACAGTTCTGGTCAGAACCACTCGCTGTCGCGAGAAAAATTCTTTGTACTTGGCGGCGTATGGCTCGCGGCCATGGAGGGTGAGCCGCCCGCGCAGAAGTCTTACCAACATGTTGCATTCGCAGTGAGCGAGGCTGATTTGCGCGTGTATCGATCCAGCCTTCAGGCGCTTGGCGTGGAGATTCTGCCACCCCGCAGCCGTATCGATGGAGAGGGGATGTCGCTGTACTTCTACGACTTCGACAATCACTTGTTTGAGCTGCACAGTGGCACGCTTGATCAGCGCCTCGCGCGGTACCGCTTGCTGAGCGCTAACCCGGATATTTCATGAGTCCGCATCGTAGCGGCCAACTCGGAGTTGCTGCGGTCGTGTGAAGAACGGTGCAGGTCCACCTATCGCAGACGCATTGGGTGCAGCGCGGTGGCGATCCGCACCCCCTGAGTTATTCGAAGCTGTTGGCGAAGAGGTCGTCGCGCACGAGTGGCGTCATCGCGACAGCGGCCTGCGGGCCGCCCGAGCCGAAGTTGCCTTGATCGTTGAGCGAGACCGTCAGCGTGGTGTTGCCGTCGGCGGTGTAACTTGCGGCGTCGCTGGCGAGAAACGCCGCGACACTGGCGATGTTGCCGGAGAGCACAACCGTCGCGGTGCCGGAGCCCGCAACCGCAACCCCGCCCGCAGTGATGGCGCTCAGCGTTCCGATCGGCACCGACAGCGTTGCGGTCACGTTGCCGGCCGCTGAATCGACGTCGGCCACTTCGATTCCGCGCAGCGGCAGCGTGCCCGGCACGAGGATTGCAATGCTGGCCGGCAAGGTCACGCTCGGCGCATCGTTGACGGCGGTAACCATCAAGGTCAACGCATCGGAGTCATTGCCGGTTCCACCGGTGCCGGTGTTGCTGTTGTCGCTGACGGAGACCGTCAACTGCACATTCGTGGTCGCGTTCGGCGCGGTGGTGAAACGCGGACGGTTGGCGCCGCCGAAGCAGGCGTTGATCTGTGCGAGCGTGCCGGTGAGCTGGCGCGAAGTTGCGTTGCCGGCCACGACGACGCCCGCGCACACGGGTGAGTCGATGCTGCCGTTCGATACCGACAGCGTGACCGTGATCGCGCCCCCGCCACTATCGACATCGGCGAACGAAATGCCGGTCAACCCTGTCGCCACATCTTCGTTCACCGCAATCGACGCTGGCACAGTGCTGACGGGTGCGTCGTTAACCGCAGTGATGTTGAGCGTGACCATTTCGGTATCGGTCATCGCACCGCCCGTGCCCGTATTGCCGTTGTCGTTCGCGGTCACCGTCATGGTGAGCGACGCGGTCGAGTCCGTGGCCGTCGTGTAGCGAAAACTCCCGACGCCAATACACGAGTTGAGGTTGCTCAGCGTTCCGATCAGCGTGCGCGATGTCGCGGTGCCGCCCGAAGTCACGCCCACACAACCGGGGCTGTTGAACGAGCCGGCACCGACACTGAAAGTCGCAGTCAGACTGCCGCCGCCAATGTCCGGATCGGCGAACGAGATGCCGGTGATCGACGAGGCGATATCTTCGGTGATCGTGATGGAGGCGGGCCGCGCGATGACCGGTGGCTGATTCGGTGGCGCACCCGCCAAAGGCCACCCGATGTCCTGGAAAAGCGGCACCGTCATGTCGACGCTGTTGAACACGCCGGTGGAGAGCGAGGGCTCCATCAGGAGATCAGGACTTGCCGCAGCGTTGGTCCAGTGCGAGACGCTCGATCCCGGCTGGATAGTTGCCGGCGCATGCAGGCGCAATCGCCGCAATGCACCGCTGCCGTTGGTGCCGGTCGATCCCGGTTGCAGCGAGGGGAGTGCTGCGTTCACTGCGGCGCCGTCCCAGACCAGGTTCGGATCGTTGTTCATGGAATCCGCGCGCTGCGCGTCGCTCATCTGGCTCCATCGGAGGCCCAGACCTCGGTCAAGAGTCAGAAAGCTCCATGCATCATCAAGGTCGCCCAATTCGCTTCCGTGCGGATCGGCTGGCCCGCATCCCGACGGGTTGACGCATACGAAACTGATAAATCCGAGTCCATGCGCGATCTCGTGCAACACCACCGGAAACAATGCGACCCGGTTCGACGGCACGGGAATTGCAGGATCCGTCCCGTACCAGAAACGCGAGCCGGCACCGAGGCAGCTGGCGTCAACGCTCGAGTTGAAGCGTGCCTCAAGTTCGTTGCCGGTGCCGTTCTGATTGGCGGCGGTAATCGCCTCCACCTGAGCCACCACATACAAAGTATTGGGACGCGGCAGGCCGCTCGGCGCGGAGTAGAGGTCGGTGGGGCCAGCCGAACCCAGCACGCCGCCGTTGGTGTCGCACGGCGTCAACGGATCGAAGTTTGCGCCGACCTTGATCGTGATGTTGCTCTGCAGGCGCGCGGCCCACACGTTTGCGGCGGCCTGAAAAAGTTGCAGTCGTTGCGCACCGCGCGTAGTGCCGGTGTTGCCGCCTTCGGGAGCCACCAGCGTTGCATCGTTGAAGCCTTCGCCTGCTGCATCCAGGTTGACGATAGTGATGGTGGCGGCACGGGTGTCGGCAATCGCTCCGAGCAAGCCCGCAAGCGCCGCCATGAATACAAATGCGCGATAGCTCATCGTGCAGTTGCGGTGCCGGCAGCTGCGCCGGGTTGGTCGGGTGCATGCGTATGCGAGTGCGCCATGTCGCCCGCAGCGTGTGGCTTGCACCAGGTTTCGGCCGTTCCACTCGCGCCGATGCGAGCGAATGAGGCCATGTCGAATTGGCCCTGCACGTCCGCGTGTACGCGGCCGTCGGGCAGCACCTCCATGCGCACGCGCGAGAAATCCTGGGCACCGATCGCGGGTTCCGCGCCCGGTACATCCGTAACCATCGGCACAAGCTGACGATCGGGCAACGGCTCCACCAGCCGGCCTGTCACGGGATCAAGCGCGCCGCGCAGGCCGACGCTGCCGCTCGGAACGGGATTTTCCGAAGGCGCGGCATCAGGCTCATGCGAGACAGTGGTCTGTGCAAGTGCAGGCTGCATCGCCAGCATCCATCCAAGAACACTTGCGGCAACGCAACGAATACACGACATGGGATGCTTTCGGGAAAAGGCCATGCGTCAATGCTACGACCACCCGCATTGGGGGGTGGCGACATCGGTCGAGGATTCTGCGCGCGGCAGCGCGAACGGCGGTTTTTGCCGGCTCTGTGGCAGCCGTTAGACTGCGCGACTCGATTCGGACATTCCCAAAGGCGCCATGAACGATCAAGCGAAGACCGGGAAGGACCTTGGGACCGATCTCGATCCGGTCGAGACGCGCGAATGGGTCGAGTCCATGCAGGCGATCATCGCGCGCGACGGCACCGGGCGTGCGCAGTTCCTGCTCGAGCAACTGGTCGCGGAGACGCGTCGCGCGGGCGGCAATCTGCCGTTCACGCCGACCACCGCGTACATCAATTCGATCCCGCCGTCCCAGCAGCCGGCGATGCCCGGCGACGCCACGCTCGAGTGGAAGATCAGATCACTGATTCGCTGGAACGCGCTCGCGACTGTGGTGCGCGCCAATCGCAAACCCGGCGAGCTGGGCGGTCACATCGCGAGCTTCGCGTCGTCGGCAACACTGTATGACGTCGGCTTCAATCACTTCTGGCGCGCGCCGCACGCGGAGCATCCCGGGGATCTCCTCTACATCCAGGGGCATTCGTCGCCGGGCATCTATGCGCGGGCATTCCTCGAGGGGCGGATGAGCGAGGACCAGCTCGATCATTTCCGCATGGAGACGGGTGGCCGCGGCGTGTCCTCGTATCCGCATCCGTGGCTGATGCCGACGTTCTGGCAGACGCCGACCGTTTCGATGGGCCTCGGGCCCATCAGCGCGATCTATCAGGCGCGCTTCTTCAAGTATCTCGAAGGCCGCGGCATGCTGGCGCCGAGCGACCGCAAGGTCTGGTGCTTCATGGGTGACGGCGAGTGCGACGAGCCGGAAAGCCTCGGCGCGATCTCGCTGGGTGGCCGCGAAAACCTCGACAACCTGTGCTTCGTCATCAACTGCAACCTGCAGCGGCTAGACGGCCCGGTGCGCGGCAACGGCAAGATCATCCAGGAGCTCGAGGGTGGCTTCCGCGGCGCCGGCTGGAACGTGCTCAAGGTCGTCTGGGGCAGCTATTGGGATCCACTGCTCGCGCAGGACCACACCGGCATGCTGCGCAAGCTCATGATGGAAACCGTCGACGGCGAGTACCAGAACTGCAAAGCCTTCGGCGGTGCCTACACGCGCGAACATTTCTTCGGCAAGTATCCCGAGACCGCGGCGCTGGTCGCGAACATGTCCGATGAGGACATCTGGCGCCTCAATCGCGGTGGCCACGATCCGGTCAAGGTGCACGCGGCCTACGCGGCAGCGAGCGCGCACAAGGGCCAGCCGACGGTGATCCTTGCCAAGACCGTCAAGGGCTATGGCATGGGCCAGGCCGGCGAGGCGCAGAACATCACCCACGGCCAGAAGAAGATGGACACGGTCGCGGTCAAGGCATTCCGCGATCGCTTCCGCATACCGGTCGAAGACGCGCAGCTCGACGACGTACCGTTCTTCCATCCGGGTGCCGATTCGCCCGAGGTCAAGTACCTGCAGGAGCGTCGCGCCGCGCTGGGCGGCTACCTGCCGCAGCGCCGCGAGCGCGCCGACGAGTCGTTGCCGACGCCTGAGCTCGCCATCTTCGAGCGCCTGCTGAAGGAATCCGGTGACCGCGAAATCTCGACCACCATGGCGTTCGTGCAGGTGCTGAACCTCATCCTGCGCGACAAGGCCGTGGGTCCGCGCGTGGTGCCGATCGTCGCTGACGAGGCGCGCACTTTCGGCATGGAAGGTCTGTTCCGCCAGATCGGCATCTATGCGCCGTTCGGTCAGAAGTACAAACCGATGGACGCGGGACAGCTCATGTTCTACCGCGAAGACCAGGCGGGACAGGTGCTGCAGGAAGGCATCACCGAATGCGGCGCGTTCTGCTCGTGGCTGGCCGCGGCCACCAGCTACAGCACCAACAACCTGCAGATGCTGCCGTTCTACATCTTCTATTCGATGTTCGGCATGCAGCGCATTGGCGACAGCTGCTGGCAGGCCGCCGACATGCGCGCGCGCGGTTTCCTGCTCGGCGCGACCGCGGGCCGCACCACGCTCAACGGCGAGGGCCTCCAGCACGAGGACGGCCACTCGCACCTGCTCGCGGGCGCGATCCCGAATTGCCGCGCGTACGATCCGACCTTCGCCTTCGAAGTCGCGGTGATCGTGCAGGACGGCATGCGCCGCATGCTGACCGAGCAGGAAGACGCGTACTGGTACCTGACGCTGATGAACGAGAACTACACCCATCCGGCGATGCCGGAGGGTGCGGCGCCCGACATCATCAAGGGCATGTACCTGCTGAAGGACGGCGGCCGCGCCAAGCTCAAGGTGCAGTTGCTGGGATCGGGAACGATCCTGCGCGAGGCGATCGCGGCGAGCGAACTGCTGGCGGCGGACTTCGGCGTGGTCAGCGATATCTGGAGTTGTCCGAGCTTCAACGAACTGCGGCGCGACGGCTTCGATTGCGAACGCCACAACCGCCTGCATCCCGATGCGAAATCGCCCCGCGTCGCCCATGCCACCGGCAAGCTCGACGGTCGCACCGGTCCCGCGATTGCCGCGACCGACTACGTGCGCGCCTACGCCGACCAGATCCGCGCGTTCGTGCCGGCAGGGATGCGCTTCAGCGTGCTCGGCACCGACGGCTTCGGCCGCAGCGACACGCGCGCGAACCTGCGCCGACATTTCGAAGTGGATCGCCACTACATCGCGCACGCCGCGGTGAGTTCGCTGGTTGCCGACGGTGCGCTCAAGCCGGCCGACGCCGCGCGCGCCATCAAGCTCTACAAGCTCGATCCCGAGAAGGCGAATCCGATCGGCGTCTGACAACCAGTCGGCGCGGTTGCTGTTGTCTGCTCACGGCTTGCGAACGCAGAGCGAGCGCGGCGAACCGCGATCGACCGGAAGCGCCTCGGCGCTACCGGTGTTGAGATAGACCACCATCGACAGGGTTCTGCCGCGCTTTTCCGAGGTCCAGAACGACGAGCCGCTGAGGTTGAACAGTGGCGACACGCGGCATGACTTGTTGCCGCAGCTGGTGGACCCGCCGCGGCCGATGATTCCGACCAGCTCGCTACCGTTCGGCAGCCGCCAGCCAGAACCGCGCTTGCGGCAATGGCGCTGCGCATCTTTCCAGTCGATGCTCGAGCCATTGTCGGACTGCGACCATTCAGTGCCGTTGCGCGTGTCGGTGAGCACTCCGCCGCCCTTGTCGACGAAACCGCCGACAGCTTGCGGGGTGGCGCCAGATGCCGGCCGCGGCGCCGCCACGACCGGCGCTGTCACGGGTGGTGCGGTCACGGGTGGTGCGGTCACGGGTGGTGCGGTCACGACCGGCGGCGGTGCCGGCTGGGCTTGCGTAGCGGGGCTCGTCGGCGGCGGCGCGCGCACCGCAGTGGCGGGCGGCGCGGCTGCGGCGGTTGGCTTCGCCGCGGGCTGAGCGACAGGTTTCTGCGCCGCGAGGATTTCAGCCTTGCGCTGTGCTGCCACGCGTTTTTCCTCGAGGAGCCGTGCTGCGCGTTGGTCGGCTTCGAGCCGCTCCGTGGCCAGTCGCTGCGCCGCCAGGGCAGGATCCGGAGTGGGTGCTGTTGTGGTCGCGGCGGGGTCCGAACCGTCGGTCGCACCGGTGCGCAGACCTTCCGCGCGTTCGAGCTCGCGCTTGAGGGCCGCCCGCGCTTCCGCCCGCTCTTCCACCGAGGCTTCGGGTGAGGAAGCGGAGGTTGAGGACTCGGGCTCGGATCCGGTTTCAGCGACTGGAGCCGACGTCGACCCCGCCACGTCCGCAGACGGAACCGCCGGGTCGGCCATGAGCAACCGCCAGCTCGCATACGCTCCGATCAGCAGCGCTGCGCCGAGCGCGCCAAACGCCAGCGGCCGACGGAGCTGCGCCCACATGCCTTCGGCCGCTGCATCTTCCACCTTTGGCGACGGCACGGATGCGGCCGCGGGTGAGTTCAGCGACTGCATCATCGCGCTGAGGCGGCTGATCGGCTCCGCGGTATGGCCGGTTTTCAGGGACGCCGAGGCTGGTTCGGCGGGCTGGCGCAGTTGCGGCGGTGGCGGAAAGCTTGCCGTGGGAACCGGTGCAGGAATCGGCGCGGCGATCGGTTCGAGACGCGGCGTCGCGCGGGGCATGGGCTCGAGCGCAACCAACGGAGGCGCTGCGGGTAGCACAGGCGCCGGTGGCGCCGGGGTTGGCGGGGTGGGTGCCGGCGCAGGCGGGGGCAGGGGCGGCGGGTAGGGTGGGCGCAGCGGTTCCACCACCGCCCTCGACAGCGTCGTCGGCGTATCGAGCCGTGCATCGACGGGCCGCGACAGTGTCGTCTGCGAGTCGATGCGGGCGTCCACGCCGCTGACCGCCCGCAGACCGGACGGTGTCAATGCCGGCAAGCCGTCGTAGCTCATTGTCATCGGCGCATACATCGCCTGCTCGAGCGCCGCGATCAGCAGGCCGGCGGTGGCGAAGCGATCCTCCGGCTTCTTGGCCATGCCGCGCTGCAGGGCCACGGCGACGGGCGGCGCGAGCATTCCGAGCGCGTGCGTAGGCAGCGGTTCGAGGACGTGCTTCAACAGGATCGCGTGTGGGGTGTCGGCCTCGAACGGCAGGCCGCCGGTCAGCCACTGGAAACAGATCACCGCGAGGGAGTAGATGTCGGTGTGCGGGCCGATCGCGTGACCCTGCGCCTGCTCGGGCGCCATGTAGGCCGGCGAGCCCACGATGCCGCCGATCAACGTGTGCGACACGTTCGATGCCTGCAGCAGCTTGGCTACCCCGAAGTCGGCAAGGTAGGAATTGCCTTCGCTGGTCAGCAGGATGTTCTGCGGCTTGATGTCGCGATGCACCACGCTCTTGCGATGCGCGTAGTCGAGTGCGCTCGCCACGCCGCGCAGGATCGCGAAGCCCTCGGCCAGTGCCAGCGGACGCGCGATCAGCCGCGCCGCGAAGTCGCCGCCGTCGACGTAACGCAGAGCCATCCACGGCACGTCCTCGGTGATGCCGTATCGGTACAACGGAATGATGTGAGGGTGGTCGAGGCTGCCGATCACGCGCGCTTCCTGTTCGAAGCGCCCGCCGAATTGCTGGTCGTCCACCAGTTGTTCGGGCAGCACCTTCAGGGCCACGAGGCGGTCGAGGCCCACTTCGCGGACCAGGTACACGGTCGCCATGCCGCCGCGCCCGAGGCGCGACACCACCGTATAGCCCGCGAACATCGATCCCGATTCGAAGCGCACGCGTCAACCCCCGCCCGGCGATAGCCGTGGCGGTGGAGTCTAAACGATCAGGCGTGCCGGCTACGCGGGCGGGTGCGCCCGCCGCGGCCACTTAAAAGCGCGAAAGAACCAGGCAGCTCGAGAACAGCCGCGCGGGGATCCTAAAGCTCGCGCAGTAATCAGCGCTTGGCGGGCGTGCGCACGCGCTTGCGCGGTGCCGCCGGCGCGGCAGCGGCAACCACAGTTGCGCCGGGAGCAGCTGGCGCGGTCTTCGCGGCAGATTTGTTCGAACGCGCCGAGGGCGCGGACGGCTTGTACCAGTCGCGCGTGATGCCGAGCACTTCGACCTTGCCGCCCAGGCGCTCGAAATCCGTGATGTCGGAGGAAATGCGACCGCTGGTCAGACGCTTGTCGGCGAACGGATCGGAGCCGCCGCGTGAGTTGGGGCCGGTCCGGGTGGTTGCTGCGGGCTTGGCGATGGCCATGGGGAAGCTCCAGAGGTGGTGCGAAATGAGGCGCGCAAAGCCTCGAGCCCATGGCGCATGGCGCTGGGCGAGTCGGTGGCGTCGCGGCGAACGCGGGAGTATAGCGCGGAAGGCCGTTTGCTGCCGGGATTGGCTGGGGTGTCGTTTGGGCACGACCCATCGCACTCCACGATCGCTTACCAATCGGGGCATCCGAGCCGTGGTTGGTGACGAATTGCGACGTCATTTCATGATTGGTCAAAAGCCCGGATTCAGCTTGCGAACAGCGTTTTCCACCGTTACCGTGGTGGGCTCATAGTCGAGCACGGCTGTTCTGCATGACGCTGTCCTCCATCCGAACTCTGGTGCTTGCTGGCCTCATCGCCGTGTTTGTGCAACCCGCCGGCGCCGCGATCATCGATCCGCCGAGCAAGTTCCTGTTCAAGGCGGAACACTCGATCGTCGCCGCAGAGGTGGCGAAGATCGACGCGGACGGAACGCTTTCGTTACGCGTACGCGAAACGTTGAGCGGCACGCCGCCACCCGCGGATCTCCAGGTCCGCACGGCGCGGCAATGGCTCGACGGCTTCGAGACTGACCAGCGCGTGCTGGTCGCCTACACACTTTATCGCCGCAGTCCGACGCGGCCGAGGACGCTCGAACTGCGACCGGAGGGGGCGTTGATCCTGGTGGGCGAAGGGCTGGAGCCTGCGCTATTCCACGACACGCAGCAGGCTCGTGCATTGCTTGTGAAGCCAGACGAATCCTTGGCGGCCAGCCGCCCTTGGGTCGACAGGATCGTCGAAGGATTGCGGTCTGAGGACCTGATGCAGCAGAATTTTTTCGCGGCGGAGCTGGCGCTGCGCAAGCCGCTCCACGCACTGCTGAAGTCCGGCGATCGAAAAGAGATCGCGCGATTCGTGAATGATGGCGCGGCGCATCCCTCGGCACGGTCGTCGATCCTAAACGTGGCCGCGGCACATCCCGCTCAGTTCGGCGCGCGATGGCCAATCGACGCTGCGCTCGGAATCATCGCCAATGCAAATGTCGGCGAAGTCGATGCTCCGCTGAGCCTGCTGCCGAACCTGGTGCGCACTTCCTTCAACGTGTTGGAAAGGGGTGACCGCAAGGTTCCGCTCGGGAGCGCTCGGCGCTGGCTCGCCAGCGCGCAGGTTGGCCTTGTGGAACCGGCGCTGCTGGCGATTCGGCGCTCGGCGCCAGAGCGGGAGCGAGGAGCCGCCGAGGAGGCGCTGGTGCGGGCAGGACTCACTCCGGCAACCAGGGAGTTCCTGCGAGACCATTTGCGGCGCCTTACAATCATGCAGGACGCGCTCCAAGCCGCAAGCGCGGCCGAAAAAGGACACGGGTAAGAATCCGCATCGCCCTAATCGGGGCAACGGGAATTTGTTTGAAATCGTTTGGGGAGTCAGGTCATGAATCGTTGGTCGAAAGAGATTGTGGGCACGCTGCTGACGTGCAGTCTGCTGCCGGCATTCAGCGGCGCGGCCATTGCGGCTGACGCGGCGCCTACAGCGCTCGCTCCGCAGGTTTCGCAGGCGGCGCGTTTCGACGAGTCGCGTCCGATGCGGGACATCGTGGCCGAGGCTGCCGCAGTGCCGAACCAGACCGGCGGACCGCCCAGGGCGATTCCGAACATCTTTCCGAAGCAGCCGCGGGCCGGCGAGATTCTCCCAGAGGTCAGGGAAGCGGCGCGCTTCGGCGTGCAGGACGAACCCACGGGAACGCCTGCTCCGAGCACAATCGTCTCGTTCCAGGGTCAGAGCGTCAACGGGGGCGTTCCTCCCGATACCAACGGTGACGTCAGCCCCGCGCATTTCATCCAGTGGGTGAATTCGCAGTGGGCCATCTACAACAAGACCACGGGCGCACGTATTTCCGGGCCCACCAACGGCAATTCCTTCTGGGCGGGTTTTGGTGGCCCCTGTGAGGCGACGAATGCCGGCGACCCGATCGCCTTGTGGGACGACCGCGCGCAACGGTGGGTCATGTCGCAGTTCCTCAGCAATTCGCCGTTCGCGCAATGCGTGGCCATTTCGACAACCTCCGATCCGCTCGGAACCTACTACCGGTACCAGTTCAATCTGCCTATCTTCGGCGACTACCCGCACCTCGGTGTCTGGACCGATTCGCAGGATTCGCAGAATGCCTATCTGATGGTGACGCACGATTTCGCGGGGGCGTTCCAGGGCGCGTCCTTCGTCGCTTTCGAACGGGACAAGATGCTGCAGGGCCTGCCGGCACAGATGGTGCGATTTCCCGGCATCGCCGTCGATGGCAGCACCTCCGCGAGCTACGGCGCGTTGCCGCTCCACCTTGAAGGACCGAACCCGGCGCCGGCGGGCACCTGTCCCGTATTCGTGCACTTCGACGCGTTTGCAAGCCAGTACCTCTTGTGGGACATGTGCATGCGCTGGGATGCCGCGGGTTCGAGCACACTGTCTGCGCAGCCGCAGCGTCTGACGGCCCGCACTCCTTTCGTACCGAATTTCGACGACGTTGCGCAGCTCGGAACGACGTCAACCCTCGACTCGTTCGGATCCAACACCATGTACCGCGCCACCGCGCGAGCGTTCCCGGCGGGAGCGCCCACGCCTTTGTCCGCAGTGATCAACCACTACGTCAACGGCAGTGCCGCCAACGGCGGCGTGAAGTGGGTCAACTTCAACCTTCGGCCGGGCACGCTACCTTCGCAGCCGGTCAATGTGCTCTTCGCAAGCGGTTTCGAACCTGACCCCGTGCGTGCCGCGACCAAGGCCATCAAGGACGAGGGCACCTACGCACCGGACTCGAACTCCCGTTGGATTGGCGCCATCGCCATCGACCGTACCGGCAACCTCGGGCTCGGTTATTCGGTCGGTGGCGCCACCCTGTCGCCGCAACTGCGCATCACGGGCCGGGATCTCAGCGATCCCAATGGCACCATGCGCGACGAGCAGACCTGCACTCCCCCTGTCACCGGTAGCCAGCTTCGCACCGACGGGCGCTGGGGCGACTATGCCTCGATGAGCGTGGACCCGGCCGACGAGTGCACGTTCTGGTTCACCAGCGAGTACTACGCCGTCACGTCCAACAGCGGCTGGACCACGCGTGTGTGCTCTTTCAAGTTCCCGAACTGCGGGCTGCCGACCTTCGATTTGGTTGCCGACTCGCCGACGCGCCTGCAGATCTGCGGCACGCCGACGCCGGCCAATCCGACATTTGCGCTGCGTGTTGGCGTGCTCGACGGCTTCAACAGCGCCGTTACGCTGTCCGCGTCCGCGCAGCCGGCCGGGGTCACCGCGCAGTTCTCCCCGGCGATCATCAATCCGACGCCAGGCACGAGCACCTTGACGCTGCAGGGTGCGAACACGCTCGCGTCGGGCGAGTACAGCACCACCGTCACCGCCACGGCCGGAGCCGAGCAGCGCGCGCTCGCCCTCAGCCTCGGCGTATCGTCGGCAGCGCCGGCGACGCCGACGCTGGTCGCGCCCGCAGCAGGCGCAACCGGCCTGCAGGTGCGTCCGGTACTGAGCTGGAACGCGGTGCCCGGCGCCCTCAGCTACTTCGTCGAAGTGGGCACCAGCGCCGCATTCACCACGGTGGTCGCGAGCGCGGCCGTCACCGGTAACTCGTGGACGGTCAACATCGGCCTGACGCCGTCGACGCAGTATTTCTGGCGCGTGCGTCCGAGCAACTACTGCGGCAACGGCCCGGTGTCGGCGACGCGTTCGTTTACCACCGGCGTGCCGGGCCAATGCCCGACGGGCACGACCGCGAACATCGTCCTGCAGGACGCGTTCGAGTCGGGGCTCAATGGCTGGGTGCCGGTCGGAACCGGTCCGAACCCGTGGGCGCAGCAGGCGGCCCCGGCGGGCACCGGACTCTCGACGACTGTCTGGCGCGTGCCGAACAACGCGCTGACCAGCGACCAGACGCTGACCTCGCCGAACGTGGTGATCCCGGCCAATGCACAGGCCGTGATCCTGTCGTTTGACGCGTACCACAGCTTCGAAATCGACGCTCCTCCCGGCTGCTGGGATGGCGCGGCGCTCGAAGCCAAGCCCGTTGGCGCGGTCGACTGGGTTTACCAGGGCGCGAATCGCGTATTCACCAACAGCTACAACGGCCAGATCCTGCCGGGTGCGCCGTTGGCGGGTCGCGATGTCTGGTGCCGCACGCCTGCCGGCAATACCGCACAACGCACCATCGTCGATCTGGACAGTTTCATCGGCCAGACCATCCAGGTGCGATTCCGCGCGACATCAGACGCCAACACGGTCGCGAATCCGCCGGCCAGCAACGGTCTGTCAATCGACAACCTGCGCGTCGAGGTGTGCCAGTAGCGCGAAGTCCCACCTCGACAACCGTCATTCGCATCAGCGGATGACGGGGCTGATTGCGTCATGCAACCAAACCCGATGCGCGCGAGCGCATCGGGTTTTTGCTGAAAGCCCTCACCGCAGCCGGAACGGTTCACACGGATGGGGTCATCTTCAAGGGTCGCGTCCCCTTCACTACCCGCCGGTAGAGTGACTTGGACAAGGTCCGGAAATTCAGATGCTAAACCTGCGCCGCTTGCTGTTGACGACGATCGCGCTGGGCATCGCGCTGGCATCGGCACGCATGATCGCCGCGACTCCGCCGTTCGAAGCGAATACTGCGGTCGGTGCTGCCCATCTGCTGGACTTGCGCGCCGGGGTTTTCGATCCGCGTGAGCGTTCCGTGTCCGAGATCGCGGGCGCGAAGGACGGCCGTTACGCGATCGTGCAATTGCAGAGCGACGCGGATGCGAACGCCGTGCGGCTGAAGCTCGAGCGGGCCGGTTTCACCATCGTGAGCTTCATCCCGTACCGCGCCTACGCCGTCCGCCTGGGACCGGATGGGCTCGACGCGCTCGCGGGCGACGACAGTATCCGCTGGGCAGGCGCATACGAAGCGCAGTGGAAGATCGATCCGGACCTGACGCCCGCGTTCGCGGGTGCTACCGAATTTCGCAATCGACTCGAGGTGCTCGGTTTTGCCGGCGAGTCCGCGCAGCGATTCGCCGCGGCCTTGCGCAAATCGTTCCCTGAATCCGAGATCGTGAGTACGCGCGAGGATGCGCGCCATCCGCGGCTGCGGGCGTGGCTGCCGAGCGTCAGGTTCCAGCAGGCGGTGGATTTGCTGGCGCGCATCGATGGCGTCGCGTGGATCGCGCACTACGATCCACCGCGGCTCCAGAACGACGAGTCGTTTCCTTCGATCCAGGCGAACGCGGAAACGGGCAGCCCGATCTGGGACCGTGATCTCGTTGGCAGCGGCCAGATCGTCGCGGTCGCGGACTCTGGCCTCGACCGCAACGAATCATGGTTCACGGCGCTGGACCAGGGTGCCGGCGTGTTCACCGGCATCGCTGATCCCGACTTCCCTGCGTTGCCGCTCATCGGCACGAGCCACGGCAACCGAAAGGTGCTCGGTTACTGGGTGCAACCGGGCGCGAGTGCGTTCGACAACAACGAATCCTGCTCGGGCAACACGCCTACTGGCTTTCACGGCACGCACGTGGTCGGCACTGTCGCCGGCGATCGCGGAGTCACCGCTTCACCCACCGATCCGGCGCACGACGCCGGCGGCGACGACGGCATGGCGCCGAACGCGCAGATCCTGTTCCAGGACATCGGCGATGATGCAACCGGTTGCCTAAGCATCGAGGATTTCGCAGGCACGTTGCGGCAAGCCGCAGCCGGTGGCGCGCGCATCCACAGCAACAGTTGGGGTGGTGGCGCGGGCGGCTCCTACAACGGCAACGACGTCGATGCCGATGTCACGACCTGGGAGCTGGAGAGCCTGCTCGTCACCGCGGCGGCCGGCAACACGGGCCCGCAGGCCGGCAGCATCCTGTCGCCGGGCAACGCCAAGAACGTGCTGACGGTGGGCGCCACGTTGCACGGCAACAGCACGGACATCGCGAGCTTCTCGAGCCGGGGCCCCACGCGCGACCTGCGCCTCAAGCCGGACATCGTGGCGGCGGGCGTGGCGGTCATGTCGGCGGCGGGCAATGCCAACAACGCAGCCACGATCCAGGCGGGCACGTCGAGGCCGAACAGCGGCACGTCGATGGCCACGCCGACCATTGCCGGGGGTGCGGCGCTCATGCGTCAGTATTTTGCCGATGGCTTCTATCCGCGCGGTGCCCGGACCGCTGCGGACGCCATCGACCCGAACGGCGCGCTCATGAAGGCCGTGCTGCTCAACGGCACCGCGATACTCGGCTCGCTTCCCACCCAGACGTTCGGGTGGGGGCGCATGTTTCTCGAGAACACGCTGTATTTCGACAGCGCTTTGGGCGGCGGCCCCGGTGACGCGCGTCGCATGCGCACCTTCGAGCGCGAGAACGATGCGGGGCTGGCCACCGGTCAAATGCATGAGTACGCGCTGGGCAACGTCGGCGCCAGCGAGGAATTGCGCGTGACGCTGGTCTGGACTGATCCGGAAGGAGCGCCCGGTGCGGGCATCAAGCTCGTCAACAATCTCGATCTGGAAGTGCTCGGCCCTGGCGGCGCCGCGGTGTATCGCGGCAATGTTTTTGCGGGCGGAGTGTCCGCGCCCAACGGTGGCATTGCCGATGCCCGCAACAACGTCGAGCAGATCCGCATCGTCGATCCACCGGCGGGTGCCTACACCTTGCGGGTCAAGGCCACCGACGTGCCCGGCACCGGGCGCGAGGGCACCGAACGGCAGGGCTATGCACTGGTCGTATCGGGCGCATTCGGCATCGCCGATGCCATGGCGAATCCCGCGCCCGCCGCGGTCGGCGTCATCGGCAACGACACCGCCGGTGTTGCGGTCGGCTTTCGCGGCTCCAGCACCGAGGGGTACCAGCTGTACCGCGCGGACGGTACGTGCGGGACGGCTGCCAGGGGCTCGTTCCGCATGGTCGCGCACGGGCCCGGCAACCCGTTGGTCGACACCATGTCGGAAGGCGGCAGCGTCTATGCGTACAAGGTGCGTGGCATCGGCAACGACATCGAAGGCCATGCTTCGCAGTGCGTCGATATCGTGTCCGCCGACAACTGTACGCGTCGCCCCACGTTCGACACGCGGTCGGTGACTCGCGATTTCACCAACACGTCGTGTTCGGTGCGGCTCGACTGGTCCGCGGCCACGTCTAACTGTGCAATTGCACCGGGCGTCGGCTACTTCGTCGAACGCGATACCGATCCCTACTTTTCCAGACCGCGGCAGATCGCCGATGCCGCGGCGAATGTGCATGTCGACACGGAAGTGGTCGCGGGCCAGCCCTACTACTACCGCATCACCGCGCACGACAGCGGCGGCAGCCGGAGCCTGCCCTCGCTCATCGTCAACGCGACGCCGGTGGGGCCCGGCGGCCCTGCGGGCGTTGATTACCTCGACGACGTCGACGACAACACGTACATGACGCTCGCGACGCCATGGCGAGTTTCGAACGCGCACGCGACCACAGGGTCCTTCAGTTATCGCAATGCCGGTGAAGGTCAGAACTATCTCGCCGCCACCTGCGCCGCGATCACCACGCCGCCGTTCGTGGTGCCGACGGGCGCGACGCTCGGCTACGCGGCACGCTACGACTTCGAGGCCAACTGGGACGGCGTGGTGGTGGAGATTTCAACCGACGCCGGCGCCACTTGGAACGATCTGCCGCCCGACGGCGGCTACCCCGCACTGCTCTCCCTGACCGGAAACCCGCCGGGCAACGAGTGCGGCTACCCGGCCACGCAGGGTGCCTACACCGGATCCAGCGCGAATGAGTTCCAGGCGAAGACCACGAACCTCGCCGCATTCGCCAATCGAGCCGTCATGATTCGCTGGCGCTTCACGTCGGATTCGAACGTCGAAGCGGAAGGCTTCTACCTCGACGACGTCCGCGTCAGCGGCACCGCGCCGCTGCCCGATCCGGCACATGTCTTCGCATCAAGCTTTGAGGACCAGGAAGGGCCGACGAGCTGCCGGTGAAAAATCAGCGGGTTCCAAGGCCCGATGCAACCACCGTGTGCGCGGCGATGGCCAGCGACTTTCGCGTCATGCCCGGCACGACTTCGATCGGAGGGTGGAGCACGACTTCCACGCGCGCGCCGCGCGAGCGCAGGAAGCGCCAGACGTGTGCTCCCGCCTTCATGCCGCCGTGGAATGCATAGAGATCGGGATCAAAGCCCTCGGGCGCCGCGATGCCATCCGTTCCAAGCAGGCGGAGCGTGAAGGGCTGGAGGTGCGCCGGCGGGCGCTCGCGTGCCCGCGTCGAACTCGTGTCAGCCGTGCCGCTGCCGCGCGGTTCGGTTGCATCGACTGTACCGGCCGCAGCGTCGACATCAGCGGCTTGTGCGGCGTCGATCAGCACCGAAAAAAGACTCGACTTGAAGGCAGCGACGCTGTCGCCACGCGACGTCGTGCCTTCGGCGAACAACACCAGGCGATGGCCGAGTCGGCGTGATGCAGCCACCCGCGTCGCGACGTCGACCGCATCGCGCGCCTTGCGGCTGACGAACAGCGTGTGCTGCATGCTCCCAAGCAGACGCATGCCGGGCCAGCCCGCCATCTCGCCCTTGGCGATGAACGCAGCACCCGCGCAGGCTCCCATCACGAAAATATCGAAGTGTGAAATGTGGTTGCCGACGTAGACCATGCCCGGACGCGTGTCGACTTCTCCGACCTGCACCACGTCGATGCCGAGCAGTGCGCACAGCGCGCGGTGCCAGAGCCGCGGCAGCACGAACGACGCAGGGCCGCGTGTCGCCGCGCGCACCACGGCTTGCGGCAGGAAAAGGGCAAGAGTGACCAGCAGCGCTGCAGCCGCTCGCGCAGCCGCTTTGATTGCGTCAGTCGGCATGCCGCGCGAGTGGAAATCCTGATGCGCCACTGTCTGTTCCGCCACGGTGCAAGTGTGAGCTTAAGACGGCACGGCGTTGGCCGGGAAGCGTTCGACTGCCTCGAAAATGCTGCGTCAGGCGACGCGGCTCACAATGGTGCCGGTGTCATCGCGCTTCGAGCACCTCGACGGTGTCGCCGCGCCGGACGACGCCGGTTCCGCGCGCAATGAGGTTCATGCCGAACAGGATGCCGTCGCCCTCCACGGCACGACGATAGGTGCCGAGCGTCGCCAGTGGCTCGCGTGCGGGGTCGCGTTCGCCCGTGGCCGGGTCGATGGTGGTGAACACGCAGCGTGCGCAGGCTTTGACCGCGTCGAACTCCAGGCTTCCGATGCGCACCCGGCGCCAGCCGTCCTCGGCATGCGCGGTGGCACCGGCGACCACGATGTTCGGGCGAAACCGCGTCATCGCAACCGGACGCGCGAGCCGAGCGTTGAGCGCATCGAGCGCCGACTGCGAAATGACCAGGAGCGGATAGCCGTCGGCAAAACTCACCTCGTCGCCGTTGGCGCCGTAGGCCGGGTCGACAGCGCGGTGGCTTCCGGCGTCCATCCGCACCAGCCGCACCGGGCGATCGAGGAACTCGCTCAACCATGCGTGGGCTTCGTTGTCGGCCACGGCGGCGTCGACCTCGTCGTTCCAGACGCGTACCGGAATGCGCAGCGTGCCCGCCGGCGCCGATACTTCAAGCGGAGTGCGGCCAGGCGTCGACAGCAACAAGCCGTCGCCGCGCGGCAGCGCGCGGATCAAAACCAGGCGCGCCTCGGCTCGCGCGGTCATGAACCGGTTGGCGGCATCCACGACCATCCAGCGGCGATCGCCCACCGGCCCGCGCGCAACGATGTCGAGCGCGTCGACGTCGAGCACCGCCGCAGATTTCAGGGAATGGATATGCAGCGACGCGATGTGCATCGGGACTTCCGGCGAGGATCACGGCAGGGATCGCCATGGATTCTGGAGGTTTCCCCGGATCCGTGCAGCCTTTCCCTGCGCCGATGAGCGCACCTTCGGCGTCACCGCCGCGGTGCGCGGCCCGGCCTGCGGTCGTCGCCGCTCAACGCAGCAGCGGGGCGAGCGCGGTCCACACGTGGTCGCGCAGCTTCGGCTGCGAGGCGGCGTTCGGATGCAGGTTGTCGGGCAGGTACGCCGTGCGATCGAGCGCGATCGGGGCCAGCAGGAACGGCAGCAGCGGCACCTTGTACTGCCGGGAGAGCGCGGCGTAGTTGTCCGCGAATGCGGTGGTGTAATCGCGGCCGTAGTTGGGCGGCAGGCGCATGCCGACCAGCAGCACGCGGGCGCCAGCGCGCTGCGATGCTTCGATGATGCGCGCGAGGTTGGCGCGCGTTTGCGGAGGCGGCAACCCGCGCAGGCCGTCGTTCGCTCCGAGTTCGATCAGCACCAGCGCGGGCCGCGAGCGCACCAGCTCTGCTTCGATGCGCGCACTGCCGCCGGCGGTCGTCTCGCCGCTCACGCTGGCATTGACCACGCGCCAGCGCGGGTGCGATGTGGACATGCGCGCGGCCGTGAGCGCGACCCAACCCTGCGCCGGCCGCAGGCCGTAGGACGCGGAGAGCGAGTCGCCCATCACCAGCAGGGTTGTCGAATGGGCCTTCGGCGTTGGAAGGGCAGGCGCGGCCGCCAGCGCCAGCGGCATGCAGCCCAACCACGCGGCCAAGCACAGCCGGCGCAGGCCATGACCGATGGCCGGTTGAAAGCACGGGCGCACGACTGCACAACGTAAGCTCATCGAATAGCTCCCACCCATTGCACTGGATTCTCCATGACTCATTCTGCGGGTTCGGCGCGGCTTGCGGCCCTCAACGTGCGCAACCTCGGCAAGCGCGTTGCGCTGCCCGACCACGAGCTGACCATCCTTGATGGCGTCGAGTTCATCGTGGACAAGGGCGAGGCGATCGCCATCGTGGGCGCTTCCGGGTCGGGCAAGAGCACCCTGCTCGGGCTGCTCGCGGGACTCGACACGCCGACGTCAGGATCGGTCGAGCTCGAAGGCGAACCTCTGTCGGCGCTCGACGAGGACGGGCGCGCGCGCGTGCGCGGCGCCAGGGTCGGCTTCGTATTCCAGAACTTCCAGCTGCTGCCGTCGCTGACGGCCGTCGAGAACGTGATGCTGCCGCTCGAGTTGCGTGGCGATGGCGATGCCACTGCGCAGGCTCGCGCGATGCTGGGCAAGGTCGGCCTCGACGCACGCCTCGATCATTATCCCCGCCAGTTGTCGGGTGGCGAGCAGCAGCGCGTGGCGCTGGCACGCGCGTTCGTGACGCGTCCTTCGGTGCTCTTCGCGGACGAACCGACCGGCAATCTCGATACGGAGACAGGACACTCCATCATCGAATTGCTGTTCTCGCTCAACCACGATGCCGGGACGACGCTGGTGCTGGTCACGCATGACGATGCTCTCGCGCAGCGTTGCGGACGCGTGCTGCGTCTCGACGGCGGCCGCCAGGTGGCTGCATGAAAGATGCGCGGAGCGCGTTGCGACTCGGTTGGCGCCAGTTGCGTCGGGATCTCGCCGCGGGTGACGTGCGCATCCTGATCGCGGCGCTGGTACTGGCGGTGGTTGCGGTGACGTCGGTGGGCTTCGTTACCGATCGCGCACAGCGCGCACTGGCGCTCGAGGCGAACCGCTTGCTTGGCGGCGATGCCGTGCTGCGCGCCGACGCGCCGATCGAGAACAAGTGGCCTGCGCTGGCGCAGTCGCTCGCGTTGCGCCGGTCCGAGACCGTCGACTTCACCAGCATGATCCGTGTCGGGGACGCGCTTGCACTCGGCGAATTGCGCGCACTTGGCCCGGGTTTTCCGCTGCGCGGCCGCTACGACATAATCGACACGGCGGGCGCCGATGCCCATCCCGCGCGTTCGGTGCCGGCGCGCGGCACGCTGTGGCTGACGCGCGCCGGCGCGGAGCGACTGGGCGCGCACCTCGGCGACATCGTGGGTATCGGCGACACGAAACTGAGGCTCGTGGCGCTGGTGACGCAGGAGCCCGACGCCGCGCTGGATTACTTCAACGTCGCCCCGAAGGCGTTCCTAAACCTTGCGGACCTCGGCGCCACCGGCCTCGTGCAGGAAGGCAGCCGCGTGCGCTATCGCCTCGTGGTGGCGGGCGAGACCGCGGCGGTCGAGCGCTTCGCCGACCGCGTGCGTGCCGGACTCGTCCGCGGCCAGCAGCTGGAGACGGCTGCAGACGCACGACCGGAAATCCGCTCCGCGCTCGATCGCGCCGGACGCTTCCTCGGTCTTGCCGCACTGGTGTCGGTGGTGCTCGCGGCAATCGCGGTGGCCATGGCCGCGCGCCGGCACAGCGACCGGCACAGGTCGGGCGCCGCCGTCATGCGTTGCCTCGGCGCCAGCCAGCGCACGCTGGTCGGCATCCACGTCGGCGAACTGTTCTGGCTGGCACTGCTGGCCGGCAGCCTCGGCGTCGCAATCGCATTTGCGCTGCAGTGGGTCGTGGGCGCATGGCTGGCGCGCACGCTCGGCATCTCGATCCCGCCTGCGGGCTGGTTGCCGGCGATCGAGGGTTTCGGAGTCGGCATGATCGTGCTGCTCGCCTTCGGCGCACCGCCGGTACTTGCGTTGCGGCGCGTGTCGCCGTTGCGGGTCTTGCGCCGCGAGCTCGACAACACGGAGCCGGGCGCATGGCTGGTCGCGCTCACCGGCCTCGCGGGCATCGGCGTGCTGCTGTGGTGGAAGGCCGGCTCAGCTGCGCTCGGTGGCGCAATGCTGGTCGGCATCGTGGCGACGTTGCTGGCGCTCGCACTATTTGCGCTGGCCGCCATTGCCGCCGTGCGCGTGTTGCGCAGCCGCATGCGCGGCCCGCTGCGTTACGGGCTCGCCAACGTCTCGCGACGCACGGGCAGCGCCGTCGCGCAGGTCGCGGCGCTGGGGCTCGGACTCATGGCGCTGCTGCTGCTGACGCTGGTGCGGACGCAGCTGCTCGATCGCTGGCAGCTGCAACTCGCGGCCGACGCGCCCAACCGATTCGTCATCAACGCGCAGCCGGACCAGCTCGACGACCTGCGCGCGTTCGTGCGGGCGCGCGGGCTGCCGCCTCCCGCGCTGTGGCCATTGGTGCGTGGGCGCCTGATCGAGCGCAATGCGCGCGCAGTCAGCGGCACCGATTACACGGACGACGACGACCCGCGCGCGCAGCGATTCGCCGAACGCGAGTTCAACCTGTCGAGCGCGGCCGCGCTGCGCGCCGACAACCGTGTGACTGCGGGCACGTTCTGGCCCGGGGGCGAGGCGTCCGCGCCGCAGTTTTCTGTCGAGGAGGATTTCGCCGAACGGCTCGGCTGGCAGATCGGCGACCGCATCGCCTTCGACGTCGCGGGACAGCGGCTGGAAGCACCCATCACCAGCTTGCGCAGCGTCGACTGGGAAAGCTTCCAGCCGAACTTCTTCGTGCTCGCGTCGCCGGGCACGCTCGACGGCTTCGCAGCCAGCTACATCACCGCGATCAGCGTGCCTGGGCGGGAACCGCGCTTCACCGCCGAACTGGTCGCGCGCTTTCCCAATCTGTCGGTGATCGATGTCGACCAGGTGCTCGACCAGGTGCGTGCCACGGCGAACCAGGTGTCGACCGTGGTGGAGGTGGTGTTTTATTTCGCGCTCGCGGCCGGCGTCCTGGTGTTGCTCGCCGCCATCAGCGCGAGTCAGGACGAACGGCTGCTCGAGGGCGGGGTGATGCGCGCGCTCGGCGCGAGCCGTCGCCAGCTGCGGCTCGCGCAGGCTTCGGAATTTGCGGCGATCGGCTTGATGGCAGGCGTTACGGCCGCAGTCGCCGCGTCCATCCTTGCGGGCGTCATTGCCACGCGCGTTTTTGATCTTGCCTGGCAATCGGACTGGCGGCTGGTCGCGACGGGCGCGGTGCTGGGCGTCGCCGGCGCGGTGATCGCGGGCCTCCTCGCCACGCGCCGGGTACTCGACGCTTCGCCGATGACCACCCTGCGCGAACTCAACGCCTGACGGCGGAAGCCGCCCATCCGCTGGCGCGAAAACGAAAAAACGGCCGGGCTGCCACGCAGCCCGACCGCGTTCAGTGCAGCAAAGGAGTCAGAAGCGCGTGCCGAAACGTGCTTCGCAACCGTTATCCACCCACAGTCCGCGCGTGCGGTCGTAGCCCCAGCTGCGGCCTTCGACGCAAGACGTCTGCGAAATCTGCTCGATCAGTTGCGGATAGCCATACTGCGGACGCCATGCGCACGCGGAGAAGCCGTAGTCGCGGCTCTTGCAGGTGACGGAGTAGCCGCCTGAGACGCCACCGCCGCCGCCGACCAGTGCGAAGTCGCCTGCGCAGCCATTATTGACCCAGATCACACCGTAGCGGGTACCCCAGGTCCGG
>JBKJSW010000080.1:0-4732 GCA_046595765.1 Ahniellaceae bacterium | reverse complement strand
CGGCGCAACGCGCGCTGAGCGAACTCGCGGCGTTGCCGGAGGTGCGCGCGGTCGGCGAAACCGGTCTCGACTATTTCCGCGACCTCGCACCGCGCACCGTGCAACTCAAGGCGTTCGAGCGCCAGATCGCCATTGCGGTGGCGATCCGCAAGCCACTGTTCCTGCACCAGCGCGAGGCGCACGAGGATTTCCTGGCGGTCATGCGCGATGCGCGCGACCACGTGGTTGGCGGCGTGGTGCACTGCTTCACCGACTCGCGCGAGGCGCTGTTCGCGTATCTTGACCTCGACCTTTACATCGGCATCACCGGTTGGCTTTGCGACGAGCGGCGCGGCGCGCACCTGCGCGAGTTCGTGCGGCACATCCCCGCGGAGCGCCTGCTGGTGGAAACCGACTCGCCGTATCTCATGCCGCGCACGCTGCTGCCGAAACCCGCGCACCGCCGCAACGAGCCGAAATTCCTGCCGCACATCGTCGAGGAGCTCGCGCGCGATCGCGGCGAGACGTTCGAGACCACTGCGGCATCGACCACGCAGGCCGCACGCACGCTGTTCGCGCTATAGCCCCACCCACGAAAACGGCGGCGAAATTTGACAGACGCGCGAATATTCCCTTCTCCCCGTTTCAACGGGGAGAAGGTGGCGCATGGCGCCGGATAAGGGGCAATCTGTTCGCTTCCGGACTGCCCCTCATCCGCCTTTCAGGCACCTACTCCCCGCCGGCGGGGAGAAGGCAAAACGTTACACCACGACTTCGTCGGCTTTTTTCTTGCGGAGCTTGCCGAACAGTGCGGCAATGCCGATGCCGATCGGGATCAGCAGCTTCTTGCCGGCAAGCAAGAGCAGCCCGAGTTTGGCGAACAGGCCCGCCTTGCTCGCGAGCGTGCCCGCGACCAGCGCGGCCACGCCGTAGGCGGCGAGCTTGTCGGTCTTCGAGTTGTAATCGGCATAGCGTTGCCCGGCATCGAACTCGGTGAAGCCGAGCACCTTTTGCATGCCGGACTCGACCGCCGCGAGATCTTTCATGCTCGCCACGGCGTTGAGACTAAGGTACCCCTCGCGCCCGAGCACGCGGATGTCGTAGTTGAGCGTATGTTCGGCGCTGCCGTCGAACGACAGTTCCTTGGCCCAGTGGATTTTCTTGCTGGCCTGGTCGTAGCGCGGCGGCGCGGCCCAGCCGACCAGGTCGACGGTGGGATAGCCCTGCTCCTTGCGCGCCTTGTTGTCCTCGCGCGTCGACGCCTGCATCTCGGCCAGCATCTTGGTGTAGTCGGTGCCGGCGGCGTCCTCGTCGTCGACGTGACCTTCGTCCGAGTATGTGACCACTACTGCCCACGAACCGTCTGCATCGAGCGCCGGTGTCTTGGGCACGATCATGCCCAGCACGCTCTCGTCGACCGGATTGCCCCAGAAGTCCTCGAGCACGCGGCGCGCGTCCTTCGCCTCGAGGTACTGGAAGCCATCGCCGACATGCAGCGTCGCCTCGGCGGCGGTCACCTTCAAGTCACCCGTCTTGAACGCGAGCGACGACACCAGCTTTGATGCCTCGGCCTGCTGCGCAGCCTGCGCTGCAGCCGGATCGGCCTCCTGCGCCATCACGGGAAAAGTTGCGCTGCCCATTCCCAAAGCAAACACCAGCGACAGCCATGGCCGCATCGTCGAAAGCATGTGATTTCCCCTGCAGATGGTTGAAGCAGTTCGCCCCCGCGAACGCGCCGCGAGTGTCGCGGCGATGGGTCGATGGCGCAAGTCGACGCGGCGGCGCTACCGACAAACGGCGCTCCCCGCCAACGCGGGGTAGTCAGCTGCGGAGGCCGACGCCGCGCTTGAGGAGCCAGAGGCCGAGCGTGGCGAGGGCGATGGTAAAGCCGAACATCAGCGCGAACGCCACGCCCACCGAAACGTCGCTGACGCCGAGCAGGCCGTAGCGGAATGCGTTGACCATGTAGAAGATCGGGTTGGCGTGCGTCGCGGCCTCCGCCCAGGGCGGCAGCAGGTGCACGGAATAGAACACGCCGCCCAAATACGTCAGTGGGGTCAGGATGAAGGTGGGCACGATCGCCACGTCGTCGAACTTCTTGGCGTAAACCGCGTTGACGAAGCCCGCGAGCGAAAAGATGGTCGCGCCGAGCAGCACCGTCGAAAGCGTGACCAGCGGATGCGGCACGCGCACCTTGGTGAACAGCATCGCGATCGCGAGCACAATCGCGCCCACCATCACGCCGCGTAGCACCGCGCCGGCGACGTACCCGCCGAGGATCACCCAGTTCGGCATCGGGCTGACCAGCAGCTCCTCGACATGGCGGCCGAACTTGGCGCCGAAGAACGACGAGGAGATGTTGCCGTAGCTGTTCTGGATCACCGACATCATGACCAGGCCCGGCACGATGAAGTCCATGTAGCGGATGCCGTCCATCTGGCCGACGCGCGAACCGATGAGGCCGCCGAAGATGAGGAAGTACAGCGTCATGGTAATCGCGGGCGGCACCAGGGTTTGTCCCCAGATGCGCAGGATGCGCGCGACTTCGCGACGCACGATGGTCATAAGCGCCACAAGATTGGGGTGGGGAGCGGTGCTCATGCCGCTTCCTCCACACCGTCGCCCGTGAGGCGGACGAAAAGTTCCTCGAGTCTGTTGGTCTTGTTGCGCATGGAGCGCACGCGGATGCCAGCGTCGCCGAGCACCGCGAACACCCGGTTGAGATCCATCGCGCGCGGCATGTCGAGGTCGAGCGTGTGTGCATCGGTCGCAACCAGCCGCGTGCCTTCGATCATCGGCAGGGGATCCGGCAGCGCGCCTTCGATGTCGAGCACGAAGCCTTCGACGTCGAGCTTCGACAGTAGCTGCTTCATCGGCCCGCTCTCGACGATACGCCCGTGGTCGATGATCGCGACGTTGCGGCAGAGGTTTTCGGCCTCCTCGAGGTAGTGCGTGGTGAGGATGATGGTGGTGCCCGCGGCATTGATCTCGCGTAGGGTTTTCCACAAGCTGCGGCGGATTTCGATGTCCACGCCCGCGGTCGGTTCGTCGAGGATGAGCAGACGCGGCCTGGTCATCATGGCGCGCGCAACCATGAGTCTTCGCTTCATGCCGCCCGACAGCGTGCGACTCATCGATGACGCTTTCTCGGCCAGCAGCGATCGCTTCAGTTCGATCTCGGCGCGCGCCCGCGCCTCGGCGCGCGGCACGCCGTAGAAACCCGCATAGTTGATGAGGATGTCGCGCGGGCACTCGAACATGTTGAAGTTGAGTTCCTGCGGCACCAGGCCGACCATGCGCATGGCGCGCTCGCGCTCGCGTTCGAGGTTGACGCCGAAGATCTCGACTTCCCCCGCGGATTTGTTGACCAGCGACGTCGCGATGCCGATCAGGGTCGACTTGCCGGCGCCGTTCGGCCCCAGCAACGCAAAAAAATCTCCGGGGGCGACGTCGAGCGAGACATCGCGCAGCGCCTCGACGCCGGTGGCGTAGGTCTTGCCCAGGTGGCGCACGGACAGGGCCGGTACGGCGGTTGCTGCATCGCTCATCGAATCGGGGTGCCGGGCAAAACCGCTAGTATAGGGGTCCTCGTTTCATCCCACTTCCTCCACGCGGTGCGACAGCGCCGGCGATTCCGGGTGCCCACGTGGCTATCGTCCATTTCCCCTTGAAGCTGGTGTCCCGGCGCATGCTCGCGCCGAGCGTCGCGCACTTCGCGTTCGTGCGCGACGACGGCCTGCCGCTGGATTTCATCCCCGGCCAGTTCGTGCAGGTCCATTTCCACTACGCCGACGGCACGGCGACCAAGCGCAGTTACTCGCTAGCGACGATCCACGACCACGCGCTCGGACCCGGCGAGGCGGTCGAGATCGCCGTCAGTTACGTGGCAGGGGGCGCTGCGACGGCGTTGTTCGAGAACCTGGGCAACGGCGAGAACATCGAAGCAAGCGGTCCCTACGGGCGCTTCTGCCTGATGCCCCAGGACGTCAACTCCCGCTATCTGCTGGTCGGCACCGGTACCGGCGTGACGCCGTACCGAGCGATGCTGCCGCAGCTCGCGCACCTCATCGAAACGCGCAACATCCAGGTCGCGCTGCTGTTCGGCGCACGCAATTCGGAAGAGCTGTTGTACGGCGACGAATTCCGCGCGTTCGCCGATGCGCATCCGGACAACTTCCGGTTCATGCCGTGCTTTTCGCGCGAAATGCCCGACGATGCACACCCCGACGCGCGGCATGGCTACGTGCAGGATCAGCTCGAAGCGCTGGCACCCGATTCCGCACGTGATATCGCGTACCTCTGCGGCAATCCCAACATGGTTGATGCCTGTTTCGAGCGGCTGAAGGGATTCGAGCTGCCGACCGCCCAGATACGTCGCGAGAAATACGTCAGCAGCAAGTGATGACGAGCGCGGCTGGATGGTAGATCGCATACCTGCCGGCCTGCTGCGCTACCGCGACGCGTGCGGTGTGGCTTTGCGATATTCCAGTCCGGGGTGCGGCGGTGACCGCAAGCGAGAGTGCGGTATTTGCCCGCCTGCCCTACCGCGCGTCCGGCTTCTCGCCATTCGCCAAGGGCTGCGAGTGATCCGCTCCCACGTTCGCGGCCTGGGGACCGCACGCCCGCCGTAGCTGGACTTCGATCCATGCGCGCTCCGCGCCCGCTCGGGGCAAGTCAAACGCCGCACTCTGGAGCACGGTCACTTCAGGTCCGCAGCCATCATGAAGAACGGTCGCGACACGCAATATCGCAT
>JBKJSW010000365.1:0-6524 GCA_046595765.1 Ahniellaceae bacterium | reverse complement strand
TCCGCGAACGACTGCGGCAACTGCGCTTCGACCGGCACGACCCACACGTTGGGCAGGATCAGGTCGGCGCACTTCACCGCATCCTTCTCGGTGGTCAGCACGGGTAGCTCATCGTTGAAACGCAGCTCCTCACCGGAGAACCGGTGATGATCGTCGAGGGGATGCGGGATCACGTCCAGCCCCTCGGCGGTGAGCATGTCGAAAAAGCGCTGCGGATTGCCTAGACCTGCGACAGCATGCACGCGCTGACCGCGAAATGCCGACAACGGCTGCGATCGACCCTGGTCGGTCAGCGCCCACGCCTGCAGGCCCTGTACGCGCATCGGCACCTCACCTGCACGCGGGGTGCCGTTGCACACGATGAAGTCGACGCGCTGCAACCGTTCGGCGGGTTCGCGCAGGGGCCCGGCGGGCAGCAGGCGTCCGTTGCCCAGCCTCCGTTCGCCATCGATCACCGCGATCTCCAGATCGCGTGCGAGCGCCCAATGTTGCAGCCCATCGTCAGTCAGCAACACGTTGCAGTCGCCGCGCTCCACCAGTATGGCTCCGGCCTCTGCCCGCCGGCGACCGATCGCGACCGGCGCGCCGGTCGCGCGGCGGACCAGCAGTGCTTCGTCACCGACCGCATCCGCGTTGGCGTCCGGCGCCACCGCCTGCGCGCGCGATGCGTGGCCACCGTAGCCACGCAAAAGCACGCCCGGGCTCCAGCCGCGCTGCTGCAACTCGCGCACCAGCCAAATCACCAGCGGCGTCTTGCCGGTGCCGCCGACGGTGACGTTGCCGACGACCACCACCGGCAGCGAGAGGCGCGTCTGCTGCAGCCAGCGGCGCCGGAATGCTATTCGCCGCACATGCAGGCCGGCCCGGTAAACCGATTCCAGTGCTGCCAGCAACGCCGGCACTGATCGCCTCCGGTACCACACGCCTTCCAGCCAGCGCGCGAGCAACGGCGGGTTCATCCGGCAGGCCCCGGGATTGCATCGGGAGTTTCGCGGAACTGCATCCCGTGCAGGCGCGCGTACACGCCGGCCGCCGCCAGCAGTTGTGCGTGTGTGCCCTGTTCGACGATGCGCCCCTGTTCGAGCACGAGTACCTGGTCGGCATGCTCGATGGTGCTGAGACGATGCGCGATGACGAGCGTGGTGCGGTCGTGCATGATGCGTTCGAGCGCGTCCTGCACCAGCCGTTCCGATTCGCTGTCGAGCGCGGAGGTGGCCTCGTCGAGGATCAGGATGGGCGCGTTTTTGTACAGCGCGCGCGCGATTGCCAGGCGCTGGCGTTGCCCGCCGGAGAGCAGGCCGCCGTCGGTGCCTATCCTCGCATCCAGTCCGCCCGGCAGCCGTTCGATGAATTCCATCGCGTTGGCGGAAATCGCCGCGGCGCGCACGCGCTCTTCGTCAATGGGTCCGGCGGCGCCGTACGCGATGTTCTGCGCGATGCTGTCGTCGAGGAGGGTGACGTCCTGTCCCACCATCGCGATCTGGCGCCTGAGTTCGGCGAGGCGGTAGTCGGTGACGGCAACGCCATCAAGGTGCACCTCGCCCTGGCTCGGCTCGTAGAAACGCGGCAGCAGGCGCATCAGCGTCGACTTGCCGCTGCCGGAGCGTCCCACGATGGCGGTGACGGTTCCGGGCTCGGCGCGGAACGAGACCTCGCTGAGCGCGTCGTCTACCGCCTCGCCGTAGCGCGCGCTGACATCGCGGAATTCGATGCGGCCGGCGGCACGCGCCAGCATGCGCGTGCCGGTGTCACGCTCGTCCTCGGCATCGAGCAGTTCGAACAGGCCGGTGGCCGCCGCCACGCCTTTCTGGATCAGGCTCTGCACGTTGGTGATGCGTTTGAGCGAAGGCAACAGCGCCATCATGGCGAACATGAAGGCCACGAACTCGCCGGCTTCCAGGCGTCCCTTGACGGCTTCCTGGCCTGCAATCAGGAGGATGATCGCAAGCGCGATCGCGGCGAGGATCTGCACGAGCGAAGAGCTCAACGCGCGCGTCGCCTCGACCTTGATATTGAGCTTGCGGTTTGCGTCGGCGATCCTCGCGAAGCGCGCGATTTCCTGCGCCCTCGCGCCGTAGAGCTTGACCTCCTGCTGGGCGGCCAGCGCCTGCGTGCCGACCTGCGCCATCTCGGCCACCGAATCCTGGATGCTGCTGTTGATGCGCCGGTAGCGGCGCCCGACCACGGCGATGAGCGCCGCGATCAGCGGGCCCACGAACAGCATGGCGAGCGTGAGCTTGACGCTCTTGTCCAGCATCACTGCCAGCAACACGAGGATGGTGAGCGAATCGACGACGGCCACCTTGATCGATTCGGAACTGGCCTGGGCGACCTGCTCGGTATGGAAGGTGATGCGGCTGGAGAGTCGCGCCGGCGACTCCCGATCGAAGAAACTGCTCGGCATCGCCAGGAACTTGCCCATGAGCTCCTCGCGCAACTGACGCACCACGCCGCGGCCCACGCGCGCCATGCCCGTGTCGGTCACCCACGTCGCCACGCCGCGCACGAGGAAGATGCCGAGGATCGCCGCCGGCAGCCACAGGCTGGTGCCGCGGTTCTTTTCGATGAAAGTCTCGTCGATCACTGGTTCCATGAGCGCAGTGAACGCGCCCGCGGCAGCGGCCTCGAGCATCATCGCCACCAGCGCCAGCGCCAGCACGGGCCAGAACGGTTTGGCATAACGCAGCAGTCGCCGGTAGATCGGCCACGCACCGTCGATCTCCGGCGCGGACTGTGTCGACGCACTACTGGACATCGCGCTCCGGCGTGGTGGCGATGCTGAGTTGCGAGAAGCCGAGCTGCCCCAGCGCGTCCATCGCCACGACGACCGACTGGTGCGGCGTGCGCCCGTCGGCGCGCAGCATCACGCGACGCGATCGATCACCGCCGCTGGCCGCGAGCAGCGCCGCTTTCACGGAATCCACGTCGCGCTTCAGCACTTCGCGGTTGTCCACGGCGAATCGCCCCTGCGCGTCGATGACGATGATCAGCGTCCGCTCGACCGAACTGGCGGCTTCGTTGGAAGCCTTGGGTAATGTGACCTGCATCATCGAACGCTGTTCGAACGTCGCTGTCAGCACGAAGAACATGAGCAGGGTGAGCATCACGTCGATGAGCGAGATCACGTTGATCTCGAACTCGTCCTCCTGCCGGCGCGCCGCGATCCGCATGTCAGGCCCGGCGCGCGATCACGGCGGCACCTGCGTCGTGCGTCGCGGCGGCCGGGGCCGCGGCCGCCGTCGGAAGATCCAGTTCCTCGTCGAGGCGTCCGAGCTCCCGCTCCATCGCCACGCCGTAGTCGGCGACGCGACCGCGCAGCCAGCGATGCAGCACATAGGCCGGCACCGCCACCATGAGGCCCGCAGCCGTACAGATCAACGCCTCGCCGATGCCGCCGGCAAGGGCCGAGGTGTCGCCTGCACCGGATGTCATGATTGCGAAGAACATGCGTACCATGCCAATGACGGTGCCGAACAGACCGAGCAGCGGCGAGATCAGCGCGATGGTGCCGATCGCGCCGAGGAAGCGCTCCAGATCGTGCATCACGCTGCGGCCGCGATCCTCGACGCGTTCACGCAGCACCTGCCGACCGCGCGGTCGTGCGCGCAGGTACGTCGCCAACAGCGCACCCAGCGGCGAGCCGCGATCGAGTTCCTCGAGGTGCGCGGGATCGATGCGACCGCCGCGCACCCAGTCGCGCACCTGCAGGCGCAACTGGGGTGGCATGACCGCGTTGCGGCGCAACGCCCACAGGCGTTCAACTGTCATCGCAACCAGCAACACCGAACACAGCACGATGGGCGCCATGGCCCATCCGCCCGCCTGCAATAATTCCAGCACGCAAAAACTCCACTCGGACCCGGCGCCCGCAGCGCGCGATCATAGCAAGCAGTGCCCGGACACCCCGGCGCCGAGCACCTGCACCTGCACTGCCGCGACGTTGCTCGCGCTGTTTGTGCTTGCTGCGGCGTCCCCCATGACGCGGCTGCGCTGACGCGGCGCGTCGCCACCGCAGGCTCAGGGCAGTCGCGCTGCCCTCTTGCCTAAGCCAGCGGTGGGCCCGCCGGCACTTCGTCCCGCAGCCACGGACCACCAGCGCGGGTCATCGCGACGGGTGCAGGTTGCCGGGGAGCGCAAGCCATCCGGGTCCAACGTGACGTGGATGGCACCGCATTCGGCGGTATTCGCGACGTCGGCTCCCTGTGCCTGCCAGCGAGCGACGACTTCGGGGTGCGGGTGCCCGAACCGGTTGTCGGCGCCCGCGGAAATAAGCGCCACGCGCGGGGCGAGCCGTCGCACCCACGTTGGAGAAGAAGAAGTGCGGCTGCCGTGGTGACCGACTACCACCACATCCAGGTCGCGCAACGCTGGATGCTCGCGCAGGAGGCGTTCCTCGATCAACACGCCGATGTCACCCGGGACCAGCAGGCTGCCGCCTCGAGTCCGCGCTATCAGTACGCAACTCGAGTCGTTGTCGAGGCCGGGGAACCAGCGCGGCGGGTGCAGGATCTCGAAATCCACGCCGTCCCAGCGCCAGCGCTGGCCGGCGCGGCACCGCGTCCAGCCGGAAAGCGGCTCGCCATGCAGGCGTCGATCAGGTGCGTGGGCCCGCAGCACAGCCGCGGTGCCGCCATCGTGGTCGAGGTCGCCATGGCTGACCAGCAGGGCGTCCAGCGCATCGACCCCGGCCGCACGCAGGATCGGCACTACGGCGGCTTCACCCATGTCGAGCCCGCTGGCGAATTTGGGTCCCGTGTCGACGACGATGGCGTGCGTGCGCGTGCGCAGCAGCGTGGCTTGTCCCTGCCCCACGTCGATCAGCGTCAGCGCCACCGACCCCGCGGACGGTGCGGCCTCGCGCGGCGCCACCAGAGGCAGCATCAGCAGCACGCCCACCACGCGCGCGCCCAAACCGCGCGGCAGCAGGAGCAGCAGGCTGCCGGCGAGTGCAAGCAGCAGCGCCATCAGCGTCGGACGCGGCAGGTACCACTGTCCGCCCGGCCAGTCCGCGCTGGCGTCGAGCAGCCGCCAGAACACCGCAGCACTGCCGGCCGCGAGTTTGAGCACGCCACCCCACAACACACCGTCGCTGGCGACACTGTCGAGGCCCAGCGCGAGCAGGCCGAGTGGGACCGTCACCAGCGAGATCCAAGGGATGGCGAGCAGGTTGATCCACGCTCCGGTCAGGCTCGCCTGCTGGAAAAACCAGATCGACAAGGGCAACAGGGCCACCGCCATCACCACCTGCGCGCGGGTGAAGTCCAGCCACAGTGGTCGCCGGCGCGTTCGCCCCTGCAGGCAGAAAATCAGCCAGGCGACACCGGCAAACGACAACCAGAATCCTGCGGCGAGCAGCCCGAGAGGGTCGACGATCAACACCACCGCGGCGGCGAGCGCAAGCGACTGCGCCACCCCTACGTGGCGGCGTCCCGCGCCGGCGAGTGCAACGGTGGCGATCATCAGCAGGGTGCGCAGCACCGGTAACGAAATACCGGCGAGCAATCCGTAACTGGTGGCGGCAACGATCGCGGCGAATGACTGCACGATGCGCCGCGGCAGGCGCAGTGCCAGGCGCGGCCACAATCGCCACACGCCGCCCAGTAGGAGCGCCGCAAGGCCCGAGACGATGCCGATGTGGAAACCGGAGATGGCGACCAGGTGTGTCGTGCCCGTGCGCCGCAGCGTGTCCCAGTCATCGCTCGACAGCGCGCCCTGGTCCCCGACCACGAGCGTGCGCAAGAGATTGGCTGCCCGGGAGTCGTCGATTTCTCGGGCGATGCGTTGCGCAAAGCGACTGCGCGCGCGGTCCAGTGCCCCACGGGGATCCGCGCCGAGCGGCTGCGGCGAGTCGATCACGTAGCCCTGCGCGCGGAGTCCGCGCTGCAGCGCGTGCGCCTCGTAGTCGAAGCCACCGGGATTGCGCGTCCCGCGCGGCGTGCGCAGCCGCGCGTGGACTCGCATCCTCGCGCCAGCCTCTATGCGTTGCTGCGGCCGGTACCACGCGAGACGCACCAGGCCGTCGACGGGCGATTGCCCGCGGTCGACTGCAAAATCGAAGACGGTGCGCTGCGGTTCGATTCGTGGCAGGCCTGAAACGCGGCCCGTCAACACATGGTCGTCCCCGCTGGCCGACACCGGAAGTCGCGCGTCGAGCGCCAGACCGCCGCGCAGTGCCATCCACGCTGCGCCCAGCAACAGCATCCCGGCCCAGCGAGCGGCGCCTCGGAGACAGCAGAGCAGCGCCCCGATCGCGCAGGCGGCGATCGTCCCGTGCATCGACGGGAGTTGCGGAAGCCGCAAGGTGATGAGTGCACCGATGATCGCGAATGCGATCGCGATCGGCGAGGCGAACGTCGTGCTACCGCCGGGGGATGTTTCGTGGGTCGTCGTCCGTGACATGTTGAGCCCTTCTAGATGCGCAGTGGAACCAGTCTCCCGTCCACGATTTCAAGAATTCGATCCATCCGCGCAGCCAGGTCCCGGTCGTGCGTCACGATTACCAGGCTCGTACCGACCTCGCGGTT
>JBKJSW010000173.1:0-5975 GCA_046595765.1 Ahniellaceae bacterium | reverse complement strand
GGTGCGAACGCCGCCGGAAGTCGCGCCACGCCTGCCTTGCCATCGACCAGATTCCTAAAGAACGCGTGCGGCCCGCTGCCGCAGGGCGACACGATGCCCATGCCGGTGACGACGACGCGTTTCACTTGAGGCCAGGGTCGGCCGCGCTGTCGAGTAGTGTCGCGTCGGGTGCCGGGGACGGTGCGTCGCGCTCCGCGATCAGGCGGTCGATGTAGCGCGCAACGTCCCCCAGCGTGGCGAAATCCTGCGCAGAGCCGGCGTCGGCATCGTTCGCGGTGACGTTGAACTTGTCCTCGATCGCGAAGATGAGCTCGATGACGCCGAGCGAGTCGATCTCCAAACCCTTGAGGAGCGTTTCCGGCGCGAGGTTTTCCGGCGCCAGCTGGTAATCACGGGCGAGGATCTCGCACAGGCCTTCGTAACTCGTCATCTTGAATCCTCGACAGGTAATTCTTGCGCTCGCGGGTGACTGCCTCATCAAACCGTGGCAATCATCGCCGGATCGACGACGCACCTGACTTTCCCGCCAAGGCGCGCGCCGGCGGTGAGAATAGCCGGGCAGCGGTGCAGCAGCGGCAACAGGGGACTGGCGAGGCCGGGTCGCATCGCAAGGTGCGAGCACACGGCGGCGGTGCGGATGCGCGGCGCGAAACTGCGGCGCCAGTCGCGCGCGTACCCATGCGCTGCGCGCGGGCTTGCGCGCCCCGCGACGAATTCCGCCTGCCGCGGCAGCAGCTGCGCACAGAGCAGCCACGCCGATTGCATGGCCATGCTCATGCCTTCGCCCAGGATGGGATGTGCCTCCCCGGCGGCATTGCCGATGGCGAAGGCGTCGACGCCCCGCGCGGCCGCACGGATCCCCGGCTTGATCGGCCCGGCGCTGAGCCATGCCTCCTGCGTGCGCGCACCGGCCAGTGCACCGCGAACCCCGGCGCACGAGGCTTCCAGGTACGCCTGCACGGCAACCGCCGCCCTCACGCCGGGCATGCGCGCACGGATTGACTGCAGCTTGTCGCGGCGAATGCAGC
Organism: Ahniellaceae bacterium; assembly: GCA_046595765.1. Classification (GTDB taxonomy): domain Bacteria; phylum Pseudomonadota; class Gammaproteobacteria; order Xanthomonadales; family Ahniellaceae; genus JBBQNY01. The sequence goes on along the minus strand of JBKJSW010000173.1, from coordinate 4,947 downwards.
ACGCGATCGTCAGCACGTTGTCGTCGGCAATCACCATGCCGCCATAGCCCCCCTCGAATGCGAGCACCGGCAGCAGGCCCGGCTCGAGGTCGGCACCGGTGAAGTTGCCCTTGAACGCAAACAGGTCGGAGCTGCGCGGCGGCGCCTCGCGCGGCGTGGTGAACGGGCCCGCCTCCCAGGATCCGTGCGCGTCGATCAGCACGGCGGCGGACAGCTCCGCTGCCGCACCCGAGCCGGTCTCGCGCAAGGAGCAAAGGTGCCGTGCGCCGTCTTGGGTCGCGTCGCGGACCGTCCACGGCTGCCATACCTCCGCGCCGAGCGCGGCCGCGCGTTGCAGCAACAGCGTGTCCAGGTGTTCGCGCCCGAGTGCGCGACCCCAGCCGTGCGTGGGATGCGCGTAACGCGGCAATTCCGCGACGAACCGGTGTTCGCCGGCGAACAGCCCGACGCGCCGCAGGGGAGGGCCCGCGTGCCGGTCAAACGCTGCGCCGACCCCGAGCGCATCGAGCAGCGGCAGGTTGCTGGCAGCAATGCATTCGCCGCAGACCTTGCGCCGCGGGAACGCGCGCTTTTCCACCAGCGCGACCGACCATCCCGCGCGCGCGAGCAGGATCGCGGCGCTCGAGCCCGCGACACCCGCGCCGACGATCAACGCGTCGTAGTCGCGACCCTTCATGTCGAGCGCCTGGCCGCAAACAGGTGGCCGAACGGACCGGCCCGCGATTCGCGCAAGTCCCACGCAACTCCGTTCGACGTCGCTGGCCAGAGCGCACTCAACTCCCGCCCGCGGAATCCAGCATGCACGCTCAGGACGGCGTCGTGGCGCGTGACTGCATTGCAGCCGATCGCGCCGAGCAGGTGGCTGCCGACGAGCGCCGCCAGCGAACGTCGCGGCTCGAGGCAGACGAAAGCGTGCGCGCGCTGCGCGATGCCCTGCAGCAGCCTATCGAGCCGATCGCCATCGAAGTGATGCACGAACAGGTTGGCGACGATCAGTTCCGCGCGGGCGGCCTGCGGCAGCGCGAGCCACTCGAAAACGTCCATCGAGACGACATCCACGTGCCAGCCGACTTCGTTGAAGCCCGCAAGCGTGGCCGCGTCGACCACGCGCTGGAGGTCGACCAGCGTCAGGTGCGCGCCCGCCCAGCGACCGCCGCCGCGCCGCGCGATGCGCAGCATCAGGCTGCCATCCCCGGCGCCCAGTTCCACCAGGTGCGGCGGCGCCCCACTCTCCACTTGCCGTTCAATTTCGCGCAACAGGATCGGGGCATTGCCCATCAGCCGGTTGACCCGCCTGAGGTCGCGGCGCGAGCGGACCGCGCGCGGATCGTCGGCCGGCAGTTCGTCGAGCAGTTCCGCCTCGACACGCCGCGGGAAGCGTGCGCGCGCGCTGCTCATGCAACCTCCAGCAACGCCCCGTGGCAGTTGAACCCCGCGCCGAACGCGGACATCCACCAGTACCCGCCGCGTGCGCCATCGGCCAGCGCCGCCTGCAACACGAAGTAGACGAAGGCGCTGCTGAGGTTGCCGTATTGGCGCAGCATCGACGCGCTGTAGCGGATGTCCTCCTCGCTGAGGTCGAGCTTTGACCGCAACGCCTGCAGCACATCACGGCCGCCCGCATGCCAGATCCACACGTCGATGGCGGACGCGTCGAGCCCGGCGCGTGCGAGCGTCGCATGCAGGACCTTCGCCGCGTGGTCCGCCGCGAGACGCGGTACCGGCCGCGTGAGGATATTGCGCAACATGCCACCGCGTTGCTCGAAGCGCAGCGCCTCGCGCTCGGCGGGGTTGGTCAGCGAGCTTGCACATTTCCATTCGACCCGCCGCCGCGACGGCGTCGGCTGCGATGACAGTACTGCCGCGCCCGCACCATCGCCGAACAGGCAAGCGCTGATCAGCACGCCGGGATCGTTGTCGAGGTACATCGCCGCGCTGCTGACTTCGACGCACACCGACAACACATGCGTGCCCGCGCCCGAACCGAGCAGCGCTGCCGCCATGCGCCAGTTGGGCAGGGCCGCGCCGCAGCCCTGGCCGACGAGGTCGAGCGCCTGCACATCGGCGCGCAGTCCGAGTCTTTCGATCAGGTAACTGCTCAGGCCGGGACAGAGGTAGCCGGTGCAGGTGCTGATGATCACCGCGTCGATCTGCAAAGGATCGATGCCGGCGTCCGCGAGCGCCCGCGTGGCCGCGGTCGTGGCCAGCGTCGGCGCATGCGCGGAGAAGCGCGCATGCAGGGTGTCGGGGTCGATCTGGAAACTCTCGGCGAGCGTGTCCAGGGCCAGATACCGGGACTCGATGCCGTTGTCGCGCATGAGCACGGTCTGGGCAATCGCGCGCGAACGGCGGTCGAGTTTCTCGAACCACGCCGACGCCAGGAACGCTTCCCAGCACTCGAGCTTGGTGTAGCGCTGCGCGGGATGCGCGGTACCGAGGCCGTGCAGGAACATCTGACTCCCAGAGCGTATGGCGGACCGAGCCCGTGGTCGTGGCGTCCGGCTGGCAGGACGTCGCACCTTACCCGCAGCGTCGCGGCCGAAGAGTGAAGGCGACCCCGCGAGCGCACACCATGGCAGCCGGATGACGAGGCGGGGCCCGCGCGCTGACGTCGCGCGTTGCGCGGCGCCCAAACCCCGCGGATCCCGCAGCAGCGTCTACAGTGCCGGTATCCGCCACAAGGGACCCTCCATGACGCGCTCGACCGGACTGGCCATGTGCCTGCTCGCCCTCTCCGCGCTCGCGGTCGCGGCAACCGACGAATTGCGGGCCGTGGCGATCACGCAACTGCGCACACTGGCCGAGCCGTTGTTTGAGCGCGGCGAGTCGACCGACCCGCACTTCGATGCGTTTTACGCCGGCATGGTCGAGGAGCTCGCGCCACAGGCACGCGCGGAGCGTGCGCTCGAGCTCACCGTCAATCGCTACCAGGGCGCAGCCGAATACGTCCTGCGCAACGCGCAGGGATGGCGCGGACAGATCGAAGCCACCGCGTCGCTGAAGACGCTGATCAACACGGCGATGAATGCGCCGCGGCTCGAGATCCGCATGGCCGCCTACGAGATGTACCTCGCGCAGTTCGATCTGGCCAAGACTCCGCAGCAGATCGACGGCTTGCTCGCGCAGTTACGCGCCGACCCGCGCGGTTCGGGGCCCTGGGCGCTCTGGAGCATGGGCGTGGTCGGTGCCCGCGGCATCGACCGGGAGCGTGTGTTCAAGCAACTGGTCGCATTCACGCGCATTGATGATCTGGACCTGCGGCACTGGGCGGTCGATGCGCTTGCGACATTCGGGGGCGTAGAAGTCATCGAACCTTTGCTCGACCTTGCCGAACACGATCCTTCGGCGCTGATCCAGGAGCGCGCCTTCTGCGGCCTCGCGCAGTCCGGCACCCTGCATATTGCCGAGCGCTATCAGGCGCTGCCCGGATTGCTCGCGATCGTCGAGAACCCGCAATCCAATCGGCAGACTCGCGAGTGGTCGTACCAGGCGCTTCGCGAGATCAGCGGATTGAACTCCGTAGCCGAGAGCCCCGGGGCGTGGCGCGCTGCGCTGACGGCATCGGGCTTGCTGCAAATCCCCTAGGAGTCTGGGCGCGTGATGGTCGTCGTCGAGATGAGCGCCGGGAGCGCACGCATCGATTCATTCGAGCACTGCGGTTGCTGAAGCCGCCCTGCGCGCGATCGCTGGGGCAGCAGCGGGCTGTTGTCGTGGTTGAGGAACTTTGCGCGGGCGGTGTCGTCCACTCCCCTTCGATCACGATGGATCCCTCGTATGCGAAGCCAAGTCCTGCTGGCGTTGGTGTTGTCCAGTTCCTGCGTGCGCGCCGACACGTTCGCCGATCTCAAGCGCACGTTGGCGAGTCTCGACGGCAGGGAACCCATCAGCGGCAAACTCGGCTTCACCCACTCGCAGTCCAACCAGGGCGACAAGCCTGCCGATCGCAAGCCAATCACGGTCGGAGCCGACATCGCGGCCGATGCCGCCGGCGTACGGATGACCTTTCCGCGCCGCACGCTCGACATCGCCGTCGCGGAAGCGCGGCAGTCCGATCCAGAGGCAAAGAAGCCCATCAGCGGAGCGCTGGGAGAAGTCCTGGTCACCGATGTGGATGAGTATCTGAGCGCGGCGCCGAAGTTGTTGGCAACCCTTGAACGCGCGCGCGTGCTGGCAGACACAGCAGACTCATGGCGCGGGCAACCGGCGCGCTTGCTGCAGCTCAAGCTTGATCCATTGCTGAGCAAGCAGAACAGGAAGTACATCAAGAAGCTCGATGCCAACGCGCGGATCTGGTTGTCCGCCGACGGCGTGCCGCTGGCAATGGAGCAAAACGCCGATTACTCGGGACGCGCGATGCTGGTCATCAACTTCGAATCTGCGAGCAAGGAAAGCTTCGAATTCGTGCGGCGCGGAGATCGTCTCGTCGTGGTGCGCCATCGGCGCGAAGACAGCAGCGCCGGCGGCGGCGAAAGCGGCACGCGCAAAATCGATGCGCGCCTGACGCTCGCGCCCGCCACGCGCGTCGCGCAGCCCGGCGCAAAATAGCCCATTGCGTCGCGAACGCTCCCCAACCGGGGCGCGTTCAGCGATCGCGACGCCAACCGGCGCACAATGCCGTCGCGCACGCGGGTGCGCGCCACGGTTACCGACTCATGCGCCTGTCGACGTGCGTCCTCTTGCTCGGCTTGTCCGCCGGCGCCAGCGCGCAGGACCTGGTCGTCTACGACGACCTGTTGCGCAGCGGCTTCGTCGGCAACTACTCCTACGGTGGCGGCACCGATCTCGCGCATCCGACGACCACCCACAACGGCTCGACCCGATCGATCTCCTTTACCGGTGGCAACTTCAACGCTGTCGCCTTTCCGCACGAGACGGTGAACTTCACCACTGCGGAATATTCCGGCGTGCGCTTCTACGTGCACGGGGGTGTGGCGGGTGGCCAGCAAC
>JBKJSW010000329.1:0-22853 GCA_046595765.1 Ahniellaceae bacterium | reverse complement strand
CGAGGGGCAGCAGGTGCTGCTGGTGGTGCATGGTCCGCACGCCTACATCTCACCCAGCTGGTACGTAGACTCCGCGCGACAGGTTCCGACCTGGAACTACGCCGTGGCGCATGTCTATGGCAACGTCCGCGTATTCGAGGACGCCGACGCGCTTGCCGACCTCGTGGAAGCACTGGCGCAAAAGTACGAATCGGAAGTGGGTTCGGACTGGCGCTTCGAGCGCAGTGCCCAACACAATCGGACTGACCTCCGCGGCATCGTGGGTTTCGAACTGGTCGCCGAACGCATCGAGCTCAAGTTCAAGTTCAATCAGAATCACCCGGCGGCCAACGTGCTTGGCGCGGCCGCTGCGCTCGAGGGGATCGGCGGCGGACAGGGGCCTGAAGTGGCCGCCGAGATGCGCGAGCGCCTCGCCCGGCGCAATGCCGAACCGACACCTCGCAAGGATTCCGCCTGATGGATCTGGATCTCACCGGCAAACATGCGCTCGTCTGTGGCGGTTCGCAAGGCATCGGCCTCGCCACCGCCGTCGAGTTGGCGCACCTCGGCGCCAACGTCACGCTGCTGGCGCGATCGTCAGCAACCTTGCAGGCGGCACTGTCCTCGTTGCCGGGCGGCGACGAGCCGACGCGGCGACATGGCGCGATCAGCGTCGACATGTCGGACCTGGCGGCGCTCGCGGCGCAAGTCGCCGCGCTCGCGCACAACCAGTCCGTGCACATCCTCGTCAACAACAGCGGCGGACCTCCGAGCGGCCCCGCGCACACGGCGCGCGCCGAGGACTTCGAGCAGGCCTTTCGCCAGCACCTCCTTGCCGGGCAGGTCCTGGTCCAGGCGGTCCTGCCGGGCATGCGCGAATCGGGATGGGGACGTATCGTCAATGTCATCTCGACGTCGGTGCGCGAACCGATCGCCAACCTCGGTGTCTCGAATACGGTGCGCGGGGCGGTGGCCAGCTGGGCGAAGACGCTTTCGCGCGAACTCGCACCCGAAGGCATCACCGTCAACAACGTGCTGCCGGGCTACACGCGGACCCGTCGGCTCGAGCAGATCCTCGCCGACCGGGTGCGTTCTTCCGGCGCCGAGGAGGCGGTGGTCGCTCGCCAGATGCTGGCCAACGTACCGGCGGGCCGCTTTGCCGAAGCCCGCGAAGTCGCGGCCGCCATCGCTTTCCTCGCGTCTCCCGCCGCCGCGTACATCAGCGGCGTTTCCATCGCCGTCGACGGTGGCCGGATGCAGTCGATCTAGGGCCTGCCCGCGGCGTCCATGAAGGTAAGCTCGCGCGCATGGAATTGCAGCTAGCCAATGCGATCGGTGGGGAGGCTCGAGCGCCCGTGGGCGACGCTTGGCTGGACGTGTTCGAACCCGCGACGGGCGCGGTGTACGCGCAGTGTCCAGCCAGCGATTCGCGCGACGTCGAACTGGCGGTCGCGGCGGCCACGGAGGCCTTTCCTGCATGGTCACGTCTCTCCAATAGCGCGCGCGCACGCTGGCTGGAGCGACTGGCCGACGCACTCGACGCACGGGTCGACGAGTTCGCACGCGCGGAGTCGCGCGACACCGGCAAGCCGCTGGCACTGACGCGGGATGTGGAGATACCGCGCGCCGTCGCCAACCTCCGCTTCTTCGCGCATGCCGCGACGCAGTTCGCGAGCGAATCGCACCATGGCGAGGCCGGGCTCAACTACACGCTCAGGCAACCGCTGGGTGCAGTCGCGTGCATCTCGCCCTGGAACCTGCCGCTGTACCTTTTCACCTGGAAGATCGCGCCCGCACTCGCCGCCGGCAATACGGTCGTCGGCAAGCCATCCGAAGTCACGCCAGTCACCGCATGGATGCTCGGAGAGCTCGCGCGCGGGATCGGCTTCCCGGCGGGCGTACTCAACATCGTGCAGGGAGTCGGCAGTTCTGTCGGTCCGGCGCTGGTCGGACATCCCGACATCAAGGCGGTGTCGTTCACGGGCAGCACGCGCGTCGGTCGCGAGATCGCGGCGATCTGCGCGTCGCAGCTCAAGAAGTGTTCGCTGGAACTGGGTGGCAAGAACCCGACGCTGGTATTCGCCGACGCCCCACGCGAGCGGCTGATGGACACCTTGCTGCGCTCGGCCTTCCAGAACGCCGGGCAGATCTGCCTGTGCGGTTCGCGCATCCTGGTGGAACGCATGTTCTACGAGAAATTCCGCGACGCCTTCGTCGCCGCCGCAGAGCGGCTGCACGCCGGCGATCCGTTCGATCCGGCCACAACCTTTGGGCCGCTTGCATCGCGCGCCCACTTCGACAAGGTGCTCGGATCCATCGAGCGCGCACGCGCCGAAGGTGGACGCATGCTGTGTGGAGGCAATGCGCTGGATCGCCCCGGCTGGTTCGTGGCGCCCACCGTCATCGAAGGGCTTGGCGTCGGGTGTGTGACCAATAGCGAGGAGATCTTTGGGCCGGTGGTGACGTTGCAGGCGTTCGATACCGAGGCCGAAGCGCTCGCACTGGCCAACGCCGGCGATTACGGCCTGGCCGCTTCAGTGTGGACACAGCACCTCGGGCGCGCGCACCGCATCGCCGCGGAGCTGGACGTCGGCATCGTCTGGGTCAACACCTGGATGACGCGGGACCTGCGAACCCCGTTTGGCGGTAGCCGCGACTCCGGCGTGGGACGCGAAGGCGGCAACGAGGCCATGCGCTTCTTCACCGAACCCAGGAACGTCTGCATCGACGTCGCCGCCAAGTGAGTTCGCGTTGGACAGGGAGGGCAGCGTCTGACCGCGTCAGCTGGCGCGTACGTCGGCGCGGCCCGGCTGCCGCCAATCGCCATGACAGAAACTGTCGGCACCCGCAGGCAAACGAGGAGCGCGGATGAGCCATTCCATTGATGCAAACGCGGCGCCGAGGCCTGTCGGTCATTACCCACATGCGCGAAGGCTCGGAGACCTTCTGATCCTTTCGGGCATCGGGCCACGCGATGCGCGCGACGACTCGATCCCGGGCAACGAATACGGGCCTGATGGGATGGTCACCGGGTACGACATCGTGGCCCAGTGCCACTCGGTTTTCGCCAACGTGCGCGCCGTGCTCGAAGCCAGCGGCGCGGCTTTCGACGATCTCGTGGACGTGACGGTGTACCTCACTGACATGGCGCGCGATTTCAGGTCCTACAACGCCGTGTGGGCTTCGTACTTCCCGGATGCGGCACAGGCACCTTGCCGCACCACACTCGGCATCACCGCGCTGCCAACGCCGATCGCGATCGAGCTTAAATGCATCGCCCGCATGCCCACCGGCAGCTGATACTCAAAGCGCGCCACCCGCGTAGTCACCGTGCGAGGCACGATATCCTTGGCGTCGAACCCGGCTCTCGCGTCTTGCTGCGCAACCACAGGTCCTGTTCCCAATGCTGCCAGCGCCTTTCAATCTCCAGCAATGGATCGAGGAACACCGCCATCTGCTGAAGCCGCCGGTCGGCAACAAGTGCCTGTACGACGGCGATTTCATCGTCATGGTGGTGGGTGGCCCCAATGCGCGCACCGACTATCACTTCGACGAGGGTCCCGAGTGGTTCTACCAGCTCGAGGGGGAGATGGTGCTGCGCATCCAGGAAGGTATGGACGGAGGGCCGGCCGCCGTGCGCGACATCCCCATCCGCGCTGGAGACACCTTCCTGTTGCCGCCACGCGTGCCGCACTCCCCGCAACGCATGGAGAACTCCATTGGGCTGGTGATCGAACGCAAGCGCCTCGCGCACGAGGACGACGGCCTCATGTGGTTCTGCGAGCGCTGCAACACGAAGCTGTACGAGGAGTTCTTCCACCTGGAGAACATCGAGCTCGACTTCCCGCCCGTGTTCGAGCGGTTCTATCGCTCGGAGGAGCATCGCACTTGCGGATCGTGCGGCCACGTCAACCCCGCTCCCACCCGCTACGTGATGCCGGATACCTGAAGCCGATGCTCAAGATAGACGTCCATGCGCATTACCTGCCGCGCGACTGGCCCGACCTGGCGCAACGCTACGGCGACGCGCGCTTTCCCGTCATCCACCACACCGACGACGGCAGGCATCGCGTGTACAAGGACGGCAAGTTCTTCCGGGAACTGTTCTCCAATACCTGGGATGCGGAGCAGCGCATCGCGGAATACGAGCGCTTCGGCGTGCAGGTGCAGGTGATCAGCACGGTGCCCGTGATGTTTTCGTACTGGGCCAAGCCCCATCACGCGCTGGAATTGCATCGATCCTTGAACGATCACATGGCCGAAACCTGTCGCAGGCACCCCCGCCACATCGCGGGCATCGGCACCGTGCCACTGCAGGCCCCGAGGCTCGCGATCGAGGAACTGGAACGCTGTGTCGAGCAGCTCGGGCTGCAGGGCGTGCAGATCGGCAGCCATGTTGGCGCGTGGAACCTCGACGCACCGGAGCTGTTCGACTTCTTCGCGGCGGCAGAGAGCCTTGGCGCCGCGATCCTCGTGCATCCCTGGGACATGATGGGCAGCGAGAGCATGCCGAAGTACTGGTTGCCATGGCTGGTCGGCATGCCCGCGGAGCAATCGCGCGCAGCCTGCAGCCTGATCTTCGGCGGCGTGCTGGAACGCCTGCCCGAATTGCGGATCTGCCTCGCGCACGGTGGCGGTTCGTTTCCCTACACCATCGGTCGCATTGAGCACGGGTTCAACATGCGGCCTGACCTGGTCGCGACCGACAACCCGCACAATCCGCGCGATTACCTGAAGCGCCTGTTCTTCGACTCGTGGGTGGCCGACGACCGGGCGCTGCGCTACCTGCTCGACACCTGCGGCGCAGACCGCGTGATGCTCGGCACCGACTATCCGTTCCCCTTGGGCGAGCAGAGTCCGGGTGCGGGCATTGCGGCGTTGCAGCTCGAAGCAGCCGAGCAAGCTCGGCTGTACCACGGCACCGCTCTGGATTGGCTCGGCCTGCCCGCGGCGCGTTTCGCTTGAGCGCCGACAGTCATGCCATGCGCGCGCAAGCGGAGGCGCTCGACGCCGACGATCCACTGCGTGGATTCCGCGACGAGTTCCTGATCCCGCCGCACGGCGACGGCGAGCAGGCATATTTCTGCGGCAATTCGCTTGGTCTCCAACCGCGCGGCGTGCGGCAGGCCTTGCTCGACGAACTCGACGACTGGCAGCAGCTCGGGGTCGAAGCGCATTTCCGCGGCCGGCATCCGTGGATGCCGTATCACGGCTACGTGCGCGACGGACTCGCGGCAATCGTGGGCGCCGAGCCCATCGAAGTGGTCGCGATGAATTCGCTGACGGTCAACTTGCACCTGCTGATGGCGAGTTTCTACCGTCCCGAACGCGGGCGCGCCGCGATCCTGATCGAACGGGGCGCATTCCCTTCCGATCGCCACGCGGTGGCGTCCCAGATCGCCTGGCATGGATTCGACCCGCCCGCCGAGCTCATCGAGCTCGACGCCGACGCCGATGGCTTGCTCGATGAGGAGGTAATTCTGCGCGCGCTCCACGAGCAGCGGGAACGACTCGCGTTGGTCATGCTGCCAGGCGTGCAGTACCTCAGCGGCCAGGCTTTCGACCTCGCTGCCATTGCCGGAGCCGCGCGCCGGTACGGCGTACCGGTGGGCTTCGACCTCGCGCACGCCGCGGGCAACCTTGAACTTCGACTGCACGACAGCGACTGCGATTTCGCGGTGTGGTGCAACTACAAGTACTTGAATGCAGGCCCTGGGGCGGTGGCAGGAGCCTTCGTCCATGCGCGGCATGCAAACGCAGGACTGCCGCGACTGGCCGGCTGGTGGGGACACGATCCCGCCACGCGCTTCCGCATGGGGCCTGAGTTCGTACCTGCCGCGGGCGCCGACGGTTGGCAGATGTCGAACCCTCCGATCCTCGCGTTGGCGCCACTGCGCGCTTCGCTCGAGGTCTTCGAGCGTGCCGGCATGTCGGCACTTCGACGCAAGTCGGAAGCGATGACGGCTTGGCTCGAGTCACGGCTGCGACAGGAGCTGGATGACGTGCTCGAGATCCGCACGCCCTCGTCTCCGGCCCGACGCGGCTGCCAGCTGAGCCTGCGCGTGCGCGGTGCGCGCGACGAAGGACGCGCCCTCTTCGACCACCTGCACGCCAACGGGATCGTGGTGGACTGGCGCGAACCCGACATCATCCGCGTGGCGCCGGTTCCGCTCTACAACCGCTTCGGCGATTGCGCGCGCTTCGTCGACAGCGTCGCCGCGTGGCGATCGGGGCGCAGCGCAGGTTAGTATCGAGCCGCACGTTTCCGGAGAATCGCGATGGGACTGTTGAGCTTGCTGTGGGGCGTGGTGTCGATTTGCTGGATGATCATCGCCTTCATCCCGCTGCTCGGCTGGGGCAACTGGTTCATGATCCCGTTCGCGGGATTGGGCGCGATCCTCGCGGGCATCGCATTCGCCGTGACCAATCCGGCAAATCGTGGTCGCGCCAAGGCGGGCATCATCCTCAACGTCGTTGCCCTCATCGTGGGCGTCATCCGACTGCAGATGGGTGGCGGAATCATCTGACGCCGGGATAGCGGGTCAGTCGTCGTCTTCCCAGCGTGGCGTTCCGGGCGCGGATTGGCGGACAGGCGGCGGTGCGTGCTCGAGCAGCGTCGTCCACACCGCCAGCGCGTCGCGCGTCGCGGCAACATCGTGGACCCGCACGATCGTCGCGCCGCGCTGCACGGCGATAAGCGCCGCCGCTGCCGACCCGGTCGCGCGATCCCCGGGATTCACATGGCCGGTCGCAGTGCCGATCATGCCCTTGCGCGACAGGCCCACCAGCAGCGGCACGCCAAGGTCGCGGAACTTGCGCAGACTCGCGAGCAGAAGCCAGTTGTGCCTTGCGTTCTTGCCGAACCCGAAGCCGGGATCGACGAGCAGACGCTTGCGGTCGATCCCCGAGAACTCGCAGCTCAGCAATCGATCGGCGAGGAAGCGGTGCACCTCGGTGACCACGTCGTCGTAGCGGGGATCGTCCTGCATCGAACCGGGCTCACCCTGCATGTGCATGAGGCAGACCGGCACTGCCAGATCCGCCGCCGCCTGCATCGCGCCGTCCACGCGCAAGGCGCGCACGTCGTTGATGAGACCGGCACCGGCGGCCACCGCAGCGCGCATCACCGCGGGTTCCGAGGTGTCGACCGCAATCGGCACCGGCACCGCAGCCGCGAGTGCCTCGATCAGCGGCAGGACGCGTCGCAATTGCTCGTCGGGCGACACCGCGACCGCGCCCGGTCGCGTGGATTCGCCGCCAACGTCAAGGGCGGCGGCGCCTGCTGCAACCATGGCGACACCCAACGCGACTGCCGCGGCTACGTCGTTGCGCAGGCCGTCCCCGGAAAACGAATCGGGAGTCGCGTTGACGATTCCCATGATGCACGGGGCCCCGAGAGCGAGCGGACGGCCGTTACAGTCGAGCTGGGGATGGGGCCAGGCGAATGCCATCGGTCACGCACCTCCGCGCCGGAAGACCGCGCCTACGTGCACGGTTCGACGACGTCATCGGAATCGAGCGCAGCTGTCGTTGCGCGCGCCAGCCACTCCAGCGCGTCCTCGTCCACCGCGAATTCCGCCCCGTAGAGCCGCACGACGGGTCGGACTTCGTGCGCGAACTCGTGCCCGGCGATCGCGCCCCGGAGTTTCCGGGCGACGATCCGTGCAGCGTCGAGGCTGGTGTTGGGTGCCATTACCGCAAACGTGGCCGGCGAGTAACGGGCCACCGTGTCGGTCGTGCGCACGGTGAGGGTGACGAGCGCGGCGAGCTCGATCCAGAACGAATCGAACGCCGCTTCGCCTGATGCACTGCGCAATTCGTCGACGTTCACGAGGGTGCCGGCGACGACGCTCACGGGTTGCGCGTACCGCCTGCCCCGATCGGCCTCGGTCTGCGCGAGCTTGCGCATCTGCTTCGCGGTCCACAGGCCGGTAATCGGGTCCGTGGCAGCGACGAAGTCGAGCTTGCGCGCAGCATGTTGCAGGCGCTGATGCGCAATCAGCAACTCCTCGCGCAACGCCACGATGCTCTCCTCGAGCCCGTGCTCGGTGCTGGTGTCGCGGATGCCGACGTGGATCAGCGGCTCGCCGTCGACCTGGACTTCCACAGCGGAGACTTCCGCCCAGAAAGTGCTGCCGTCGGCGTGGCGCAGCAGGCACGTGCCATTGCCGCCCCCGTGCTGCGCGCTGTCGAGCAGCCGCTCGATATGCGACTCGGAATCCGCGCCGTCGGGCTGCAGGGGCGGGGCGAGATCAGCAAGGATGCATTGCTGGAGGAAACGCCGATCGCCGAAACCGAACAGGCGCAGGGCGGCCGGGTTGGCGTCGCGACAGCCTTGCGCGTCGAACAACAGGGCGGGTTCCAACATCAGATCGAACATTTTCTGAGCCCAGGAATCGGCTGCCGGCTCCGCAGACTCCCGTGGGGTTGAGCTCATCGGGAGTGGCCAGCACGCGACATCAGGTTTACAAACCTCGGCGACCGCGATCATCCTCGACTTTAGCGCAGCGACTGCTGCCCGGCCACAAGCCGCCGACCGCCGCAGGCCGATCAATCCCCGGTGTCGGCAATCCGCAGCCGCCCGACGGATTTGCGCGCCGAGCGCGGATCCACGCATGCGGCAAAGTCGCGAGCGCTCATCGGCTTGCCGAAGTAGTAGCCCTGCGCCTCGTCGCACTTCAAGACGCGCAGGCGCTGCGCGTCCTCCGCATTTTCGACGCCTTCTGCCACCACCTGCATGCCCAGCGCATGACCGAGGCCGATGATGCCCCGCACGACCTGCTCCGCCTTCGAATCCGTCCCGAACCGCTGCAGGAACTCGCGATCGATCTTCAAGCGATGCACCGGGAACCGCGCGAGATAGCGCAGGTTGGAGAAGCCGGTGCCGAAATCGTCGATGGCCAGCGCCACGCGATGCCCGATCAGCAGCGCGAATGTCTCGCGCACCGCCGGGTTCTCTTCCATCAGAACCGACTCGGTGATCTCAAGCTCGAGGCGTTCGGGCGGCAGCCCCGCCTGGTCGCAGATCGCGAGCACGCGCAACGCAAATCCGGGTTCGCGCACCTGCACCGCAGAGACATTGACGGCGATGCGCAACAACGGGATGCCGTCGTCGAGCCACAGCCGCGCCTGTCGACATGCCTGCAACAATACCCATTCGCCGATCGCCAGGATCTGGCCACTGTCTTCCGCGATGGGCACGAATTCGAGGGGTTCGCGGTTCTCTCCATCGCGATCTCGCCAGCGCAGCAACGCTTCCGCCCCGGTGAGTGTTCCATCAGACAGGGCTACCGTCGGCTGGTAGACCAGCCGGAACTCATCGCGATCGAGCGCGCCGTGCAGCAGGTTCTCGATGCGCATGCGTTGCTGCACGCGCTCGAGCTGCGCTGCGTCGTAAAAGGCGAAGCGATTGCGACCTGCGTCCTTGGCGGCATGCATCGCGTTGTCCGCCGCGCGGAGCAGGTCGTCGATGTTGTTGGAACTGCGGTCCAGCAGGACGATCCCGATCGACGCCGTCACGCGCAATCCCATGCCGTCCACGTCCATCGGTTCGCGTAGTCGATCGAGCAGTTCGCCGGCGCAACGGGCCGCTGCGCCCGTACTGTCGGCGTGCGGCAGCAGAAGGCTGAATTCGTCGCCGCCGGTGCGGGCGAGGATATCGTTCGGCGAAAGCGTCGCACGGAGCCTCGTGGCGCATATCCGCAACACGCCGTCGCCGAGCGGGTGTCCGAAGGTTTCGTTCACGTGCGTGAATCGATCGAGATCGAGGAACAGCAATGCACCGAAGGATATGGCGCCGCTCTCGATCGCGGCCGCGGCACGCTCTCGAAACGCCACCCGGTTCGGCAAGCCGGTCAGTGAATCCGAATAAGCGAGTTCGGCGATGCGCTCGTGAGCATGCTTCTGCTCGGTGATGTCCTGGGAAAGTCCCGTCAGCCGGTAGGGCTCGCCGTTGCGCATCTCGATCGCGCCGGTCGAGCGAATCCAGCGTCGCGCTCCCGCCGGTGTCGTCAGCGCAAGTTCGGCGGGTTCCGTTGTGCGGCTGCGACCTCCATCGCGCGACAGGCGGGCAACCTGACGCTCGATCCATGCCCGGGACGCGGGGTCGTAAAGTTTCAGAACTTCCTGCATGTCTATCGGACTGCCTTCCGGCAGTCCGTGGATCGCATAGTTCTGCTCGGTCCACAGCAGCCGTCCGTCGGCGAAGAAATACTCGTAACCGCCGATGCGCCCCATCGAGGCGATGCGGTCGAGCATCTCGCTCTTCCAGCGCAGGTTCGCGTTGGCCTCGACCGATTCTGTGACGTCAATGGTATGGCCGAGCATGCGGGTGGGTGCACCTTCGCTGTTCCACCGCACCACGCGCGCGCGGGTCTGCACCCACACGTACTCGCCATCGTCGCGCTGCAGCCGGTGCACGCAATTCATGAGGGGCTCGAGGCCGGCAACGTGCGCCTCGAACGCGCGCGCCAGCGTGCGGATGTCATCAGGGTGCACGCGGTTGCGCCAGTCGCTCTGCAGCTGCGTACCGGGCACGGCATCGAGACCGAGCAACGCACTCCAGCGACTGGAGAAGAACACCGTGTCGCGCACCAGATCCCAGTCCCACAGCGCATCATCGGTGTGGTCGAGCAGGTATTGCCAGCGGCTGCGCTCGACTTCGTCAACATTGCCCGCCTGCGCACCGGCCAGCGGCAACAGGCAAACGGTGAACCCCACGGGACTGCGATCGGCGTGCAACGCGGCACGCACCTGCACGCTGACGGCGCCGTCGTTGACCGGCACCTCAAGCCCGATGACAAGGTCCGGATTTCGCCGCAGTTGCGAGATCGCCGCCGCCATCAGCGCCGAGACGCGTTCATCGTCGACCTGCGGAAGGAGGTCATGCGCGCGCCTGCTGCGCTCCATCACGCGGCCATCTGCATCGAGCACGATGTAGCCGCGGTGCGCTGCATGGGCGAGCAGGCTGCGGACTAGCGCAATGTCCATCCGACGCCTCCGGTGTACGGCGTCCATCAGGGCTTTCGCAATCTACTCCGCGACCCGGCGGGGTCAATGGAGGGCGCGTGAAATCCGCGATGGATTCAGAGCATCTTGGAAGCGGGCCACATGCGCCACGACGGCGCCTGGCCCGTCCGGGCCAGGCGATCCGGCGCAAATCTCAGGTCTGGGCGGCGGGATCGTTGAGATCCGGGGCGCGGGGCGTCTGGTCGCCGCTATCGGCGCCGCGCTGGCTGCGGCGGTCGATCTCTTCCCAGTCGCGCGGCGGGCCGGGGGCGCGGCCTTCCATGATCGTAGCAATCTGCTCGGAGTCGATCGTCTCGTACGCCAGCAGTGCCTCGGCCATGAGGTGCAGCTTGGCCATGTTGTCGACGATCAGCTGGCGGCTGCGCGCATACGCCGCGTCGAGGATCCCGCGCACGACCTCATCGATCTTGCGCGCGGTCGAATCGGAAACGTTCTTGTGCTGGCTGACCGAACGCCCCAGGAACACTTCCTCTTCATTCTCGCTGTAGGTCATCGGACCCATCGCATCCGACAGCCCCCACTTGGTGACCATGTCGCGCGCGATTTGCGTGGCGCGCTGGATATCGTTGGACGCGCCCGTCGTGACCTTTTCTTCGCCGAAGATGAGTTCCTCGGCCGCGCGGCCGCCGTACAGCGAACAGATCCTGGCCTCCAGGTTCTGCTTCGAATAGCTGTACCGATCTTCTTCAGGCAGGAACATGGTGACGCCGAGCGCGCGCCCGCGCGGAATGATCGACACCTTGTAGACCGGGTCGTGGTCTGGCACCAGGCGGCCGACGATGGCATGCCCGGCCTCGTGATACGCAGTGAGCTTCTTTTCTTCCTCGTTCATCGCCATCGAACGCCGCTCGGCGCCCATCATGATCTTGTCCTTGGCGCGCTCGAAGTGGCTCATGCGCACGTCGCGGCCGTTTTCGCGCGCTGCGATGAGCGCCGCCTCGTTCACGAGGTTGGCGAGGTCCGCGCCCGAGAAGCCCGGAGTGCCGCGCGCGATCACCATCGGCACGACGTTGTCGGACAACGGCACCTTGCCCATGTGCACCTTGAGGATCTGCTCGCGACCCTTGACGTCCGGCAGCCCGACGATCACCTGGCGATCGAATCGGCCCGGGCGCAGCAGCGCCGGATCGAGCACGTCGGGCCGGTTGGTCGCGGCGATGACGATGACGCCCTCGTTGCCCTCGAACCCGTCCATCTCGACGAGCAACTGGTTGAGCGTCTGTTCCCGCTCGTCGTGGCCGCCGCCGAGACCGGCGCCACGATGCCGCCCGACCGCATCGATTTCGTCGATGAAGATGATGCACGGCGCGTGCTTCTTGGCCTGCTCGAACATGTCGCGCACGCGCGACGCGCCAACGCCGACGAACATCTCGACGAAGTCGGAACCGGAGATGGTGAAGAACGGTACCTTGGCCTCGCCGGCAATGGCCTTGGCGAGCAGCGTCTTGCCGGTGCCGGGCGGCCCCACCATCAGCACGCCACGCGGAATCTTGCCGCCAAGCTTCTGGAACTTGCCGGGGTCACGCAGGAAATCGACCAGCTCCTTGACGTCTTCCTTGGCTTCCTCGACGCCCGCGACATCGGCGAACGTGACCTTGACCTGGTCCTCGCCCTGCAACCGCGCGCGCGAGCGACCGAAGCTCATGGCTCCGCGTCCGCCGGCGCCCTGCTGCATCTGACGCATGAAATAGAACAGCACCGCGATGAAGATCACGAACGGCAGGGAATTGATCAGCAATGCCTTCCACAGGCTGCCCGATTCGGCGGGTGCGGCAACCACTGCGACGTCGTTCTTGTCGAGGATGCGCTGCAGGTCGGGATCGTAGGGAGCCACAGTCTTGAACTTGGTCTTGCTGGAGGTCTCGCCGGTGATCGCCATGCGATCCACCTCGCCGTCAAGGCGCACGCTCGCGATCTCGCCTGCGCGCACCTTTTCCAGGAACGCGGAATAGCCGAGCTCCTCGTCTGCCCCGGCCCGCGGCTGCAGGCTCTGGAAGACGGTCATCAGGACCAGCGCGATGGCCAGCCAGACGAGCACATTCTTGACGGTATCGTTCATCGACTACTCACTGTGGAAATCAGTTGGCGTTGCAATGCCGCGGAAACCGGTACCCAACGCATACACCTCGGCGCTGCGCGCCCGCGACGCCTGCGGTTTGCGCATCGTCACCTTGTGGTACGCGCGCCGCAAGTCCTTGAGGTAACCGTCGAAGCCCGCTCCCTGGAAGAGTTTGACCAGAAACGTCCCGCCCGGTCGCAAGTGCCTGGCGGCGAATTCAGCGGCCAGTTCAGCTAGCTCCAGCGAGCGCGCCTGGTCAACCGAAGACACGCCGCTCATGTTGGGGGCCAAATCAGACAAGACAAGATCGACGGCCGCTCCCTCCAGGCAGGATTCGAGCTGCTCCAGCACCGACGCCTCGCGGAAATCACCAAGCAATTGCGTAACACCGGCCACTTCGTCGAAGGGCAGGATGTCGAGCGCGACGACCCGACCGCGCGCTCCGACTTCGGCGCGTACCAGTTCCGACCAGCCACCGGGCGCCGCACCGAGGTCGACCACGACCATACCCGGCTTGAGGAACTTGTCGCGCTCCAGCAGTTCCTCGAGCTTGTATGTCGACCGCGAGCGCACGCCTTCGGCTTGCGCCCGCTTCACGTAAGGGTCGTTGAAATGTTCGCGCAGCCAGCGTTGGCTGCTCTTGCTACGCGCCATGTGAACCCTGTGCAAACAAGAGACCGCTGCGCGGGGGCGCGACGGCAATCCATTGGCCTCGAACGGCCAGTCGTGACCCTCATGATACGCTGCGCGCCCTTTTTGCAACGTGCGCGTGCCGATGCCGCTGTCGAACTCCCAGTTGCGCTTTCTCCGTGGCCTCGGCCACGGCGTCAAACCCGTCGTCGCGATCGCCTTGAAGGGCCTGACCGACAACGTGATGGCGGAGATCGAACTGGCACTCGAGCACCACGAACTCGTCAAGATTCGAGTGTCTGCCGACGACCGTGATGCGCGCGACGCGTTGATCGAATCCATTGTCATGCGCACCGGCGCGGACAAGGTGCAGCGCGTGGGCCATGTGTTGACGCTGTTTCGGCGCAACACCCGCGAGCCCCGGATCGACCTGCCGCGCTAGGTCGAGTACCGGACGAGCGTGCAACTTGTCGATCAAACGGATCCGACCGGACCCCTCATCCGCAGCGTAACGGCGGACGCAATCGTCGTCGGCGCGCGCGCATGGCGCGAAAGCTTCCTGATCCAGCCCGGGTTCGAACTGGTTCCGTGGTCGCAACCTGCCTTGTCGGCGTTCGGAGTCGAAGAGGCCCGCGCGTTGCTGGCACGCAAGCCTGCCCTGGTGATCCTGGGGTCCGGCGTGGAGCACGTTTTTCCACCCGCCGCTTTCGCCGCCACCCTGCTCGGCGCGGGCGTCGGCCTCGAGACCATGCCCAATGCAGCCGCCGCACGCACGTTCAACCTGCTCGTGAGCGAAGGCCGCAACGTGCTCGGAGCTTTCGTGCTGCCCTGACGATGATCCTTCTCCCCGTGCCAACGGGGAGAATGTACCCGGAGGGCGGATGGGGGCCGGATGAATGTGCGAAAGAGGCCCCAAACCCGCCTCCGGTACGGGTCTTCCGCAAACAGAGAGATAGGCAATATCAGCCTGCTGCGCCGATCTTGCGCAGGCGGTTCAACGCGCTTTCCTGAATCTGGCGCACTCGCTCGCGGCTGATGCCGAGTATCGCCGCGACTTCGGCCAGCGACTGTACGGCGTGATCCTCGAGGCCATAGCGCCGGACCAGCACCTCGCGCTGACGCGCGGGCAGTTTGGCCAACCACGCGTCGAGCGAATCGGAGGCCGCGGCCTCCGCGAGCAGGTCCAGGGGGTCATCGCCCTCCTCGTCCACGCTGCTGGCCGCAAGCTGGCGATCATCGTCGCCGATCGGCTGGTCGAGGGAAGTCACGCGCTCGGTGAGGCTGAAGAGCTGGGTCACTTCTTCGCTCGACTTGCCCACTGCCTTCGCGATCTCGTCGATCGATGCAGCGGGACCGCCACGCTGTGCCAACTCACGCCCTGCCCTCAACACCGCCGCGATTTCGCGCACCACGTGCACGGGCAAACGGATCGTGCGTCCCTGCTGGATGAGCGCGCGGCCCACGGCCTGGCGTATCCACCACGTGGCATAGGTCGAAAACCGGAAGCCGCGTTCGGGGTCGAACTTTTCCACCGCGCGGATGAGGCCGAGGTTGCCTTCGGCGATGAGATCCGGCATCGCCAGCCCGCGCCCGGTGAATCCGCGCGCGATGCTCACGACCAGTCGCAGGTTGGCCTCGATCAGGCGTGCGCGTGCGTGGGCATCGCCCGCCTGCACCGCGGTTGCCAGCGATTTCTCCTCGGCGGCGTCGAGCAACGGGATGAGGCCGATTTCATTGAGATACGCGGCGATGGAGTCGCGAATCCCGCCGTCGACGTGAGTCGATGCCGCGGGAAATTCGGCGTCGTCCGCGGGCACATCGGGAGGAGGAACGCTCTTGCGGGACATCCGGGTGCGCTCGCCGTGCGATTCGCTAGCGCGGCGGTAAAACGGTGAGCGGGTCGATGGGACGTCCGCTACGGCGCACTTCGAAATGCAACAAACCCGCCACGCCCGCGCTGTTGCCCATTTCCGCCACCAATTGCCCTGCCTTCACCTTCTGCCCTTCGGTCACAAGGCGCTTGCGATTGAGTCCGTAGGCGCTCAGGTACTCGGGCCCGTGCTTGATGATCACCAGTTCGCCAAGCCCCACCAGGCCATTGCCGCTGTACACGACTTCGCCGTCTGCCGCGGCGGTCACCGGGGTGCCCGCCGGCCCCTGCAACCGGATCCCCTGTCGCGCCTCGTCGTCTGCGGAATATCGACCCACGAGCGTCGCCGAAGTGGGCCAACGCCAACCGATTCCGCCGGCGATTCGCATCGGCGAGGCCCGGATTGGTCCCACATCGCGTTCGGGCTCGGCCGGCGTCTGCGGCAGCGCCGCCGGTTCCAGCACCGTGCGGATCGCAACGGGCGACAACGGCACGGGTGCCGCTGCGTCGGGTCGCGCTGAGACGGACGCACTTCCATCAACCATGGCCGCACGCACGCCGTCGTCTTCGGCAATCGGAATTGCCGGCATCGACGCCACCGGCGGCGGGGGCGCCGAGTCGGCGGCGCGAGCCGGCCCGCTCGGCACGCGCGACGACTCGGCGACGCGCTGCGCGGCGTAGGGATCGCCGTTCACCGGCGTCCGGCGCGCGGCGATCCCGCTCGCGTCCATGGCCGACGATGCCACGGGCGCTGCGCCGACGCGGGCAGGCGGCTCTTCGACGCGCCCACGTGCCACGCGCATCGGTTCGCTCGGCTGGTCGGCGTTGGCTTCGGCTGGAACCTGGACCACTGCAACGGGCCTGGGTTCGAATGGCCGCGCCGCGCTCGAGTCCGCAGGAACCTGCACAACAGCCGCAGAATCGGGAGCGACCGGTCCGCTGCGTTCGATCCGCAGGCGTTGCCCTGGATAGATCGTGTACGGCTGGGTGAGGTCATTCCATGCGATGAGTTCACGCAAGTCGACGCGATTGCGGAATGCGATGGAATACAGCGTATCGCCGCGCTGGACCAGGTACTGGCTGGACGACGTCTGGCGCCGCGCGGCGTCCCCACGCGCTGCGACCCGGCCGGACTGCGACGCGCCACTCGTGGTCAACGTGGTGGTGGTAGTGCATGCCGCCAGCGCCAACGCGAGCGCGACGCACGGAAACACCGTCTTCAGCCGCGTGACGTTCGCGCGCATCAATCTGTCCTCAAAGCCCGAAAATGAAGTTGAGCCACCACATCCCTGCCTGCGCCACTAGCCCTTCAGCGCGAAGTACGCAATCAAGCCCGTCAGCAGTGCGAGTGCGGCCCAACCGACAGGTTCGACATACCTTCGCAGTGTCCGTTCCGCACGCTCGCCACCGAGGCGGATCGCAGCCGCGACGAGGAACACCCGCTTGCCCCGGCCAATGATCGCACCCGCGAGGAACGGTAGCAGCGGCATGCCGACCGCGCCCGAAGCGATGGTCAGCAGCTTGAAGGGGATTGGGGTGAAGCCACCGATCAGCAACAGCCAGAAACCGTTCTCGGCGGCATGCTTCTTCACCTCGAGGAACGTTTCCCAGTACCCGAGCCTGTGTAGCCAGGGTTCCAGCAGTTCAAACGCGTAGTGGCCGAGCGCGTAGCCCACCAGTGCGCCGAGCGTGGATGCGGCCAGGCTCACCGCCGCGAACCAGAATGCCCGCCGGGGCTGCGCCAGCGACATCGGCGCGAGCATCACCTCCGGCGGAATCGGAAAAATCACCGCTTCGATGAAGCTGATGAAGGCCAGCCACCACGTCGCGTGCCGATGCCGCGCCCAAAGCAAGGCGCGATCGTAGATCGGCTCGAAGATCTTCATGCGTTGTCGTTCCTCAGGCACTGACGCCGTGACGCAACGGGACGAAACTCACCCCGCCGAGATCGTCTTCGACATCGCCATCGACCAATCGCCGGATCCTGCGTAGCCGCTGCGCGCCGGGCAACCCCACGGGCGCGACCAGCACACCGCCGGGCGCGAGCTGCTCGAGCCACTGCGGCTCGATCTCGGCGCCTGCCGCGGTGACGATGATGCCGTCGAACGGTGCCGCTTCGCGCCACCCCAATGCGCCGTCGTCGTGGCGTGCGCGCACATTCTTGATGTTGAGTGCGTGCAGCCTGCGGCGCGCCTGCCGGAGCAGCGCGCCGATCCTTTCGATCGTGTAGACCTGCTCGACCAGCGGCGCGAGCACCGCCGCCTGGTAACCCGAACCCGTTCCGACTTCCAGCACCTTCTGGCGCGGCCCGTGCTCGAGCAGCGCTTCGGTCATCCGTGCGACCACCCAGGGCTGCGAGATCGTCTGTCCCTGCCCGATCGGCAGCGCGGTGTCTTCGTACGCTCGCGTACCGAGCGCCTCTTCGATGAACAGGTGCCGCGGTAGCGAACCGATCACGCGCAGCACGCGATGATCCTTGATGCCTTCGCTGCGCAGTCGCTCAACCAGGCGATCGCGCGCGCGCTGCGACGTCATGCCGAGTCCGGCCGAATCGGTCGCAGCCATCATCGGATTCCGATGATTTCTTGCAATGGATCGATCCAGCTGGCCACCGATTCGAGCGCCTGGTAGCGGGTCAGGTCGACGTGGATCGGCGTGATCGAAATGAAGCCGCGCCGGACGGCATCGAAGTCGGTGCCGGTTCCCGCATCCTGCTCCGCGCCGGCTGGACCGATCCACCAGATCGGATAGCCGCGTGGATCGCGCTGCGCCACGCTCTTTTCGGAACGATGGCGGTTGCCGAGGCGGGTGGCCTCGAAACCACGGATCTGCTGCCACGGCAGGTCTGGCACGTTGACGTTGAGGATGGTGTCGGCGGGGAGCTGCGCGGACTGCAGGCGCTCGATGATCGCGACCGTGGCGCGCGCGGCGGTGTCGAAGTGCTGGGCCTGGTGGTTGCGCGTGACCAGCGACACGGCGATCGCCGGCAGCCCGAGGAAGCGTCCTTCCATCGCTGCCGCGACCGTGCCGGAATAGATCACATCGTCACCGAGGTTCGCGGCATTGTTGATCCCCGAGACGACGATGTCGGGATCGTCGTCGAGCAGGCCGGTCAGCGCCAGGTGCACGCAGTCGGTCGGAGTGCCTGCAACACGGTAGAAGCCCTCACCGAGCGGAACGACACGCAAGGGCGCGTCGAGGGTCAGCGAATTGGAAGCCCCGCTGCGATCGCGATCGGGCGCGACGACGGTGACCTGGCCCAACGCCGCCAGGTGGCGCGCCAGCGTACGGATGCCGGGCGTGTCGACCCCGTCGTCATTGCTCACCAGAACGTGCATGTAAGACAGGATGCCGAGGGCCCGCAATGATAGCGGACTGCAGCGGCCCGCCGTTCGCCGTGCGCGTGCCGTACGCTGCCGCGCATGATCAGGAAACCCCGCCCGCCCCGCGCAAGGCGCCCACAGCCCAAGGTCGATGCAGCGGTGAGCGCCGAGGACCAGTCGCTGTTCCGCGACGCCGTCGGCCCATTGCGGGTGATCGAGCCCGTGGCGCCATTGCCGCGCAAGGCGCCGCCGGCTCCGGTCGCGCGCATGAGCGAGGCGGACGAACGCGCGGTGGTCGACGAGCTGTTGACGCATCCGCTGGGCGACCTGGCGCTCGACCTCGGCGATCCGCTGCGCTACGTCAAGGCAGGCGCCTCACCGCGGCTGTTGCGGCAACTCGGTCGGGGCACCTACGCGGTGCGCGACGAATTCGACTTGCACCAGATGACGGTGGCGGTGGCGCGCGCGGCGCTGGCGCGGTTCCTCGACGAATGCGTTCGCGGGCAACGCCTGTGCGTTCGAATCGTGCACGGCAAGGGCCTGCGGTCCGGCAGTCGCGGCCCGGTGCTCAAGGCGCTGGTGGACCAGATTTTGCGGCGGCGCGGCGACGTGCTCGCATTCCGCTCTGCGCAATCCGGCGACGGCGGCAGCGGCGTGGTCATCGTGCTGCTGCGCGCGCACGCCCACGGTTAAAACCCGTTGCGATCCTGCGCTGCAAATCCGGCCGGACGCCGGCGCACGTTCGGGTACGCCCTTCGGCCAAGGGGCCGAAGGGCGACGCCTTCGATCAGTTGATACCGACCTGCTCGCTGCGCGACTGACGGTATTTCTTCACCGGCATGTGCACCCACACGACCTTGTGCCCGCTCGTGACTGCCTGGGCTTCGATGCGGTTGACCTTCCGGTAATCGATGTTGTCGGTGTAGCCCGAATTCCGGGCGTACGAATCCTTGGCCATTGATCCTTCGGTCATGCATCCAGTGGTCATCAACAGGGCCGCACAGGCGGCCAGTACCAGCGACAGAATACGCATTTCGATCCTCCGCTTGCCAAGCGGCGACGGCACACTGCCGTCGCCGGACACGCCGTCAACCCGATGGGTCGACAACGCCAACTCTATTCCTCCAGGTCCACAAGTCCAGACCCATTCGTTGGGTGAGCCGGGCCGCCCGTCCCCTCCATCAACTCGTGCAACAGGGACGTCGCATAACTTCCCGACGGTAGGACGAAGCGCAACAACAGATCGTCGCCGTCCACCTCGATCGTCGCCTCCCGCAACCGCACCCGCAGCGCGCGCCGCTGCATGGCGACGTCGGCGCCCTCCAGTCCGCGCGCCAATGCCGGCTCCGTGGCGGCGCAAGCCTGCTCGATCGCGGCTACCTCCGCAGTCGATCGCAGCGCGCCACGACCCCACAGCGGACCGGTTGGGTGGATGTCGCCCGAGTCGAGTCGCTGCCGGATGTCCTCGCTCATGGGCTCGGGCCCGAAAATCGATCCGGTGCCATCCAGTTGCCAGACCTCGCCCTCGAGGCCGGATTGCCACGTGCCGTGCGCCACCCGATGTCCCAGCACCGCGTTGAAGATCGCGGAGCGCGCCGCGCTGAGCAGCAGGTTGCGCTGGTCGCGCCGCACCCGCTGCCCGGCGAACATCGCCGCAGCCGCCGGCAGGTTGCCGGCGTCGCGACCGAAGCGCTGCTCGCCGAAATAGTTGGGCATGCCGTGTGCCGCGATCTGGCCGAACCGGTCGAACGCGCCACCGACGTCGCCGGCAACGTCGCGAACGCGCAAGCAGAAACGGTTGCCCTCGAGCGCACCGCGCGGAAGCTTGCGCGAGTGCCGCGTGTGCGAGAGCACCCGCACTCCCGCCGGCGCGAAGGCGGCCCAGTCGACCTCCGCGCGTCGTGGCAGGCGCACGGTGAACGCCTGTCGGGTCAGTGCATGCCGGTCCTTGCGGCCGGCGAATCCGACATCGACTTGCTGCGTGCCCGCGAACTCGGCGATCTGGCGGGCCACCCACTCGGTGTTGGCGCCGCGCTTCTCGATCCAGAGCCAGTGATGCTCGCCTTCGCCGCTCGGCTCGAAACCGGGAATCTCCTCGACTTCGAAATCCTCGGGAACCTCGCGCAACCGACCGCGCACGCAGGGTCCACCGAACGCATGCGCCAACGGCGCGATGCTCATCGCGAAGCCTGCACCAGCAGCGTCACCACCGCGGCTGCGATGCCCTCGCCCCGTCCCACGAATCCCAGCCGTTCGGTCGTCGTCGCCTTCACGCTCACGCAGTCGATTGCGCAGTGCAGGTCCCCGGCGATGCACTCGCGCATGGCCATGACATGGGGCGCCAGGCGAGGCGCTTCAGCGAGCACGGTGGCATCGACGTTGCCGACGGCCCAACCGGCGCGCTGCATCATCGCGAACACCGCGCGCAGCAGTTCGCGACTGTCGGCACCTCGCCAGCGCTCGTCCGATGGCGGGAAGTGCGCGCCGATGTCGCCCAGTGCGAGGGCGCCCAGCAATGCGTCGCACAGTGCGTGGAGAACCACGTCGCCATCGGAATGCGCGACCAGCCCGTACGCATGCGGGACCCGCACGCCGGCCAGCATCACGTGGTCGCCGTCTCCAAACGCATGCACGTCGAATCCGTGGCCGATGCGGAACCCCGGTTGAACAATCGCGACCATGGCCCGCTTCGACAGCGACGCGAACTGCGCCAGCGGTGATTATCCGCCAGTCTCGGCACGCATCGCGCGCAGATGGTCTGCGACCAGGTACGCGATCGCCTTGCCGGCGAACAGCCCGCCGTCGGCCGTGCGCGACGGCGCCGCTTCAGACAGGTGCAGGTAACGCGGTTGCAGGCGGCGGGCAGCCTGCAACATGAGGCGCCGCGCTTCGTCGACGGTGAGTCCGCTCGGGGTGTATGCACTGGTCGGAAAGCCGGCGATCGCGTCGCAGTCCAGTTCCAGACCAATGGCATCGCCCCCGCTGACGAACGCAACGGCCTCGTCGAGCGCGGCATCGAGCGTGTAGCGGCCCTCTAGCACCTCGTCGAACCAGTTGCAGGCCACCGAGCCACGAGCGGCATCCATCGCCGCCAGCATCGATTCGCTGTTGTAACTGCGATGCAACAGCAGCGCGAAGTAACGGTCCAGTGTGCCTTCCTCGACCGCGTACCGGAACGGGTTGCCGCTGTGGCGCCCTTCCATCGGGCGGAAGTCGGCGTGCGGATCACAATTCAATGCGTGGACTGACGCACCCGTTCGCTCCTGGCGCGCAGCACCGGCAAGCGCACGCAGGATCGGCAGGGAATTGTTGTTGCCGCCGCCGACGACGATCGGATGCAAGCCAGCTGCAAACAGCGGCAGCAGGATGGCCTCGATCGACTGGTCGAGTTCGGCGACGCGACCGCGCAATGCTTCGACTGACATTCGGCCTTCCTGCGCCTCCTTGTCACTGCGGCCCATGCCGTCCAGGTCACAGGCGCCCGCGATCCACAGGTCCTGCCCCGTGAGAAATCGATTGGCCTGCACGTTCGCGATACACGGCAGCGCGCACTCCCAGGCATCGCGCGCGCCCGGCACGCCCTGATTGGCGAGCACACCGATGTGTTCGGGTACTCCGATCAGCACGAAACGCACGCCGGCGGAGCGTGCGGCCGCGATGCTGCCCGCCCAGTCGGCATGGGACGGTGCACGCCAACTGGCGTCGCCCAGCTTGTTCTCGCCCCGGCGCGTGCGGGTGACGGTGTCCAGGTCCGGAGCGATCACGCGCATGGCATCTGCCCTTGCAGATCGTTTGCCCCATCTTCGTCGGCACGCTGTCGCGCAACAAACTCGGCGTTCGCCGGATTTTGTAGGGGCGGGCCATGCCCGCGACATCGGGGCGACTCTGGTCGCGGGCATGGCCTGCTCCTACAAAATCCGGCGAACGCCGAGTTTGTTGCGCAACAGCGTGCCGACGAAGATGG
>JBKJSW010000290.1:0-6393 GCA_046595765.1 Ahniellaceae bacterium | reverse complement strand
GGTGCTCGTCGCGATCTGGCGCGCACCGAACGTGGCGACGTTTCCGCTCCGGGTTCTATTCCCGCGTTACCGCATGCGCTGGTTCGTGCCAGCGGCGGCAATCCTGCTGATCGGGTGTTTTTTGAGCCTTGGACAATCCGGCGACGCGACACCGCTGCCATTCGTGCCGATCGCCAATCCGCTGGAGCTGATGCAGTTCGGGATCCTGCTGCTGCCCTGGTTCGTGGTACGCGACGACCGCATGGATTTCACGCCGTCGCACCAGCAGTTCCTGCGCAACATGCTCTTGCTCGCGGGATTCGTCACGCTGACATTCGCGACGTTGCGCGCCGTGCATCACCTCACCGGGCTCGGGTGGAATCCCGCGATGATCGATTCGATGGTGGCGCAGACCAGCCTGACGGTGGTGTGGAGCATCGTGGGCGTCGGCGCGTGGATCGCCGGCTCGAGACGCGGATCGCGCCCGCTGTGGCTTGCGGGCGCCGTGCTCATGGGCGTCGTGCTCGCCAAGCTGGCCCTCGTCGACCGCGAACACATGGGCAATATCCCGGGCATCGTGTCCTTCATCGCGGTGGGACTGCTGCTCACGGTGGTCGGCTACTTCGCGCCATCGCCGCCGCGGCGCGCCACCGGGGAACCGACGCCATGAGGCTGTGCTTTGCACTCGCATGTGCACTGTCCGTACTCGCCGCTGCGGTCGATGCGGCTCCGCGCGATGAGTACGGATACGCATGGACGCTGCAACTCGAATCGGGTCGCGCCGCGCACCGGCTCACGCTCACCGAAGGCGTGTACGCGCGCATCAGCGATCCAGGGCTGCGTGATCTCGAGGCATTCAACGCGAGTGGCGAGCCGGTTCCATTCGGGCCGGTGCCTCTGGCCGGCGATGCGACGGACTCGACCGCGTCCGAGTCGCGCGTTTCGCTGCCATGGTTCGCATTGCCGCACGCGAGCACTGGCGCTGCCGCCGCGGTCAGCGTGCGTGTCGAGCGCGATCCGGAGGGCCGGCTGCGCAGCATCGACACTGACGTCGACCTGCCTGCCTCCGGCGACGATGTCACTGACGACTTCCTGATTGATGCCAGTTCCACGCGCGGCGCAATCGAGGCGCTCGAGTTGACGTGGGAGCCGGCGCAGGCGCCGGATGTTTCCGCTCACTTCGAGGTGCTCGGCAGCAACGACTTCGACGACTGGTACACGCTGGTACCGAATGCGTCGCTGGTCGACCTTGCCCAAGGCGCCTTCCGCCTGACCCGCCGTACCATCGCCCTTCCGGGCAACAGCGCGCGCTACGTGAGGCTGGTTCGGCTGGATGATGGTGCGCGCCTGCGGTTGGGCGGCGTCACCGCGACCGTCTGGAATCCTGGCAATGGCGACCCGTCGCCCAACAACCGGCGGTGGTCGGATGCGCGTCCCGCACGCGCGAGCGGGCAAGTGCAGGGCCACACGTATCGGATCGTCGGTCCGCTGCCCGTCGAGCGCCTGGCAGTGCGCCTCGCAAGTCCAAACTCCGTCGCGCAGCTCACCGTGCAGAGCCGCGACGGCGACGCCGCATCCTGGACCACCCACGGCGCGTTCACCGCATTCCGCATCGAAGCCGGTGCCAGCGTCCTCGAACACGATGACATCCCGATCGCGGGCACCCGTGATCGCCAGTGGCGCGTGATTGCCGAGCCGCCGCTCGATCGTCCGCCGACGCTGCGCGTCGGATTTCGCCCCGATCAGTTCGCGGTGCTCGCGCGCGGACCTGCGCCCTATTCACTTGCGGCCGGAAGTGCAATCGCGCGCCGCCAGGAATATCCGATGGCCGCACTGCTCGGGGCGCTGCACGCGGAGCTGGGCCACGAATGGCAACTTCCCGCGGCGCGCCTCGCCGCTCCGATCGCGCTGCGCGGCGATGCAGCGCTGCTGCGGCCCGAACTGCCGAAGCCGCTCAAAATCTGGGCGTTGTGGGGCGTGCTTTCGATTGGCGTGGTCGTGGTCGTGTGCATGGTCCTGCGCCTGCTGCGCTCACCTTCCACGCAGCCCTGATCCCTCGGACGCGCCGGCCCACCGGCGCGCCGTCTGCGGTCACGCTTCGGCGGGAGCAGCCGTCAGATCGAGCGGTGGCTTGCCCCCGATGCGGCGCATGTAGCGGCGGATCGCCATGCTGCGATCGTCGAGGATCGCGTAGAACGTCGGCAGCGCCAGCAGAGTGATGACCGTCGAGAACGCGAGTCCACCGGCGATCGCGCGTGCCATGGGGTAGTAGGGCGGACCCTGGCCGCCCATCTGCGTCTCGGACAATGCGATCGGCACCATGCCGAGGATCGCGGTGCCCATCGTCATCAATACGGGACGCAGTCGATCGCGGCTGCCGATCGCCAGCGCGTCGGTGCGGCTCATGCCGGCGTGCCGGAGCTGGTTGATGTGCTCGATCATCACGATGCCGTTGTTCACCACCACGCCCATCAGGATGAGGATGCCGATGGCCGCCATGATGGAGAACGTGGTCCCGGTCAGCCAGAACAACCAGAACACTCCGAAGATCGAGAACACCACCGAAGTCAGGATCGTGATCGGCAACAGCAGTGACTCGAAGATCGCGGCCATCACGATGTAGATGAGCGCGAGCGCGATCATCATGTTGAATCCCATCTGCTTCCCGGCCTCGTCGTCCTCGTCAAAACCGCCGCCGAGGTCGAATGCATATCCCGTGGGCAATGCCACGCCGTGGGTCGCCCGTTCCAGTTCTTTCCTGGCGTCGTCCTGGGTCGAGCCTTCCGCTACGTTCATCTGGATGTCGAGGCCCGTGCGCCGGTTCTCACGCGATATCGTCGGAGCTGCGCGATCGAAGCGCACGTTCACCAGCGTCGACAGCGGAATGAGCTGGCCATCCGCGCGGCGCAGCTTGAACTCGGCGAGACTATCGACGCGCTGCGAATCCGAACCCTGAAAGCGCAGCCACACCGGCGCCTCGTCCTGCTGTCCCTCGCCGCGGAACTCGCGCAGCGGCGTGCCGCGCAATGCGATCGCGATGTAGCGCGCCACTTCCTGGGCGCTGAAACCGTACTGCGCGGCACGTTCCCGGTCGACCCGCACCGACAGCTCGCGACTGGCGGAGGTGTCCGCCAGGCGGACGTCGCGCAGCGCGGGCGCGCGCTCCAGCAGCGGCATCACCGTGCTCGCGATCTTGCGCAGCTGGTCGGTCGAATCACCGGTGATCGTCAACTTCACGCCACCGCCGCCGGGGCCGCCATTGTTCCAGCCAAACTGCAACTGGCCGATGGGAATCTTCGGCAGGTCCTTGCGGATGAGCTCGGTGATCTGTTCCGGGCTCTTGGTGGACTTGTCCGGGCCGAGCAGGTTGATGCGTGTGCTGGCCTCGCCCTGTTCCGAGTACCAGGTATAGACCGTGTCGATCTCGAATTCCTTCTTGTGGGCAAGCAGGTAATTCTCGACGCGGATGATCGACGGTTCCATTTCGGGCAGCGTGTAATTGCCGCTCATGCGGTACACGAGATTGAGTTCACGACCCCCACTGCTCGGGAACATCTCGAACTTGGTGAGTTTCAGCGGCACGAAGCTGATCGCCAGCAGCAGGCCAACCGCGAGCATGGTTTTGCCGCGGTGGGCCAGCGTCCAGCGCAGGAAGCGCTCGTAGCGCTTCATCAATCGCGAGATCGCGCTGTCCTGGTGCACGAAATGCGGCGTCGACATCTTCGCCGCGAGCATCGGCACCAGCGTGATCGCCACCAGCCAGGATGCCAGTAGCGAGACCGTGATGGCGATCGCCACCTGCGCCAGGAAAATGCTGATCTGGTTGGTCTCGCCGAAGATGTTGGGGAGGAACACGATGCAGTGGCAGAGGGTGCCGGCGGATAACGCGATGGCAACGTTGCGCACGCCGGCGACCGATGCCCCGACGGGGTCGCCGGGCATCTTTTCGCGCTGCTGGTAGATGCTTTCCACCGCGACCACGGCGTTGTCAACCACCATGCCTACGCCAAGCAGAAGGCCCATCATGGTCAGGATGTTGAGGGTCACACCCAGGAAGTACATGACCCCCAGCGTGATGACGAAGCAGAGCGGCACGGCCATCGACACCATCAGCGTCGACGGCCAATGGCGCAGGAAAAAATACAGCACGATGAGCGAGAGCAACGAGCCGAGTACGCCGGCTTCGGCGAGTTCGATCAGCGAATCCAGCACGCCCTCCGCCTGGTCGCTGATGGTCAGCATCTCGATGTCGGA
This sequence comes from Ahniellaceae bacterium, assembly GCA_046595765.1. Taxonomy (GTDB): domain Bacteria; phylum Pseudomonadota; class Gammaproteobacteria; order Xanthomonadales; family Ahniellaceae; genus JBBQNY01. Next base: position 2,160 of record JBKJSW010000290.1, on the reverse strand, counting down.
AAGTTCCGGATCCCGGCCGATGCGCTCGATCTCCGCCATGGCGGCGTGACCGACCTCGACGAGGTTCGCGTTGCGCTCCTTGAACAGGTCGATGCCGACCGCCGGTCGCTGGTCCAGGCGGCGCCGGTAGTCGAGGCGACCCGGCTTGAGCGACACGTGCGCGATGTCGCGCAGGCGCAATCCCGTGTCATTGACGAGCAGGTCGCGAACTTCCTCCACCGAGTGCAGTTCGCCCACTGGCTGCACCCGGAAGCGCTGGCCCGCGTCGTCGATACGCCCTGCCGATACGGAGAAATTCGCGGCGGCGAGTCGTGTCGCCAGCTCGTTGAGGCTGAGATCGTGCGCCGCGAGGCGATCCGCGATCAGCTCGATTTCAAGCTCCTTCGGCGCGACACCCGAGATCTCCACCTTGGCGACGCCGGGCAGGCGCTCGAGCGGACGCTTGAACTTGCGTTCGAGCAGGCCGTAGGTACCGGAGAGATCCTGCTCGCTCGACAGGCGGACCTTGAGGATCGCCTCGTCGCTGGTCGAGAACTTGAGGACGAAATAGCGCTGCAGGTCGTCGGGCAACGATTCGCGGATCGCATCCACGCGCTCGCGCGTTTCCGATGCCTTGATTGCAACGTCCTTGTCCCAGCCGAACTCCATGAAGACTGTGCTTCCCTGGCTGTCGCTCTGGCTATTCATCTTCTTGACGCCAGACAGCGTCGCCAATGCCTCCTCGATCGGACGCGTGATGGTGCGCTCGACCTCGATCGGCGACGCACCCGGATACGGCGCCTGCACCAGCACGAACGGCACATCGATGGCCGGGAACATCTCGAGCGGCAGGCGCAGCATGGCGATGCCGCCGATGACCAGCAGCGACACGTACAACATCACCATGCTGATCGGACGGCGCAGGCTCAGCGACGGCAGGTCGATCATGTCAACCTCTCCTTTCCGGCGAACTCGTCACGCATGCGCGGGGACCGCGTTGACGGGATTGCGCAGGCCGGCGCCTTCGTCTTCGCCAGAGACCGTCTCACCTGCGCGCCGCGCATATTCGCGATACGCCGAGTCGGGCTTGCGATCCAACAGGTCGTAGACGATCGGTATCACGATCAACGTCAGCAGCGTCGACACCAGCAACCCGCCGATCACGACGATGGCCATCGGCGCCCTCACCTCGGCACCGTCGCCTGATCCGAGCGCCAGCGGCAGGAAACCGAGCAGCGTGCAGATCGTGGTCATTGCGATGGGCCGCAGGCGCGCATGCGCGGCGCGCACGATCGCCTCACGCTTCTCGACCCCGGTGCCGCGCAGCTGGTTGATGCGATCGATGAGCACGATGGCGTTCTTGACGACGATGCCGACGAGCAGGATCAGGCCGATGAACACCACGATCGACAGCGGCGTCCCGGTGAGCTTGAGTGCAAGTACCGCACCGACGAGTGCCAGCGGGATGGTAAAGAGGATGACGAAAGGATGGAGCAGCGATTCGAATTGCGATGCCATCACCAGGTAGACGAGGAAGATCGCCAGCGTCAGCGCGAAGATCAGTGAGTCGACGGAGTTATCAAGTTCCTCGCTCTGGCCGCCGATCGTCACCCCGACTCCTGCGCCCAACGGCGCGGCCGCCAGCATCGCCTCTACCTCCCGCACTGCTGTGCCGAGGTCGCCGTACGCGAGGTTGGCGGAAATGAGCGCCACCCGTTCCTGGTCGACGCGATGGATCTCGCTCGGACCTTCTGTCGCGATGACGTCAGCCACCGCGGACAGCGTCACCGGCCGATCACTTTCTGGATTCACCACGAGGTTGCGGATGTCGTCCACCGACGCCCGATCGGTTTCGGCGGCGCGCACCAGCACGTCGATCTTGCGATCAAGGAAGCTGTAGCGCGTGGCCACCTCGCCGCGCACCTTGCGCACGACCTGGTCGGCGATGGAGCGCGTGGTGAGGCCGAGCGCCGCGGCGCGATCCTGGTCGAAGCGGATCTGGATCTCCGGGTAGCCCTGCTCCACCGTCGACTTGATGTCGGTGAAGCGATCAGACCCTTCCAGCCGGCTGGCCAGCTCGGTTCCGGCCGCGCGCAGCGTGGCGAGATCCAGCCCGCGAATCTCGACTTCGAGCGGAGTCGCGAAGCTGAAAAGCTGCGGACGCGAGAACTTCTGCTGCAC
>JBKJSW010000097.1:0-6179 GCA_046595765.1 Ahniellaceae bacterium | reverse complement strand
CATGGAACGCTTGAGGCCCTGGGCGACAGCCTTCTGGAACCACTCTGCGGCCTTCGCATAGTCCGGCTCACGGCCGAGGCCCTTTGCGTAGATCTCGCCAACGTAGTTCTGTGCCTCCGCGTCGCCTGCCTGCGCCTGGCTCATCCACACTTCAAGCGCGGTCTGGTAGTTGGCGCGGTCGAAGGACACGAATTCCCCTCCGCGGATTTCGCAATCCGCCTGCGAGGTGCGGATCGGACGCCGGGCGGTCATGTAGGTAGAGACCCGACCCAGCTTGCGGACCTGTCCCGGCAGGAGGCAATCGACAATCATTACGTCTTCCGGGTTACGGATCGCAGCCTGTGGCGCTTCCACCGGAAGGCCGGTCAGGGCGACGGCGATCGCCACACCCAGTGCGCCCATCCAGGGACGGCGGGCGGGCCGTGGAAGATCAACGATTGTGTCGCAAGCGTTCATTACCGAATCCCTCATGGCACTTTTCGCGGCCATTCTGCGTAGGTTCAAGACGTAGCGCCAACGGGCGTCGGCGTTATAGTACCGGTCTATTTGTACGCTCATATTCGTATTGGGGAAAGGTCATGCAGTTCCGTTCGTCTGTCGACTCGACACGTCCGCTCGTCCGCAACTGCCCCATAACGAAATGGCAACGCTTGCGAACACTCGCAAGTTTCATGCTGATCGCGCTGCTCGTGAGCCTGGCGTCGTCTTCGGCGTTCGCTGGCGTGATCGCGGACTCGATCACGATCCTGTCCGGTAATAACCAATCGGCACCGACCGACACCGTGTTGCCCGACCCGTTGACCGTCCAATACAACAACAGCGCAGGTTCGCCGATCCCAGGGGGCAGCCTGATCTTCAACGTCACCGGCGGAGACGCCGTGTTCGATGCGTCCAACAGCACACAGCAAATTGTGTCCGCGGACGGCGCGGGACAGGCTTCGTTGTTCGTGCGCTTCGGTTCGACCCCGGGCCCGGTGACCGTGGAGGTCACCGACTTCGGCACCACGCCCGCAGCCGTGTTCAACCTGACCGCGACCGCGCCGGTCAACTCGATCACCGTGATTTCCGGCGATGGCCAGCAGGCAAACATCAACGACCCGTTCGCCAACCCGCTCGTAGTCGAACTGCGCGACGGTGTGGGCATGCTGCCCGATGGCGTGCCAGTCACGTTTCAGATCTCGAGCGGCGTGGCGACTTTCAGCAACGGTCAGCTTTCCATGACGTCGAACACCGCGGGTGGACGGGCGCAGGCATCCCTTGTTGCCGGGGACCAACAGGGAAACGTCAATATAGTGATCCGTGCTGCCGGCTACAGCGATGCGTTTGCTTCCGCCTTAGTCAGCCGTCCGGGCGGCAATCCCTCGGTCTTCATTGTTTCGGGCCAATCCCAGCAGACGGCCGCAAACACGCCGTTCGCGATGCCGCTGGTGGCACGCGTGGATGACGGCGTGATCCGCGCACCGACCGGCAAGTCCGCGCCGGCAGTACGCGCACCCGTTCCAAATGTACCGGTCACCTTCACGGTTCGCACCGGCAACGCACTGTTCTCCAACGGACAGGGCTCCATCGTCGTTTTGAGTGACACCAGCGGCGATGCTGCGGTGTTCGTGGACGCGACTTCACCCGAGGGCCAGGTCCTCATCGACGTGACGACCGACTCGTTCGGAAGCACGGTGGCGGATCTCGAGATCATCGGAGGCAGCGGGGCCATCCTGCAACAGCAAGGCGGATTCCAGACCATCGCGCCAGGCGACAGCACCCCCACTCCGTTGATCGCGCAAGTACAGAGCTCCAGCGCGACCCCGGTACCGGGCATCACCGTGACTTTTCGCGTCCGTGATACCGGATTCACTCCGCCTACCGGAATCAGCTTCACTCCGTCCTCCGATGTCAGCGACTCGACGGGCAACGTCACATTCGTGGTGAACACCACCGCCGACACCCCGAACGGAAGTTTCGATATCGAGGCCAGTGCGCCAGGCTACACGCCGGCGGTCTTCAGGCTGTCTGTGAGCGACAAGGCGGGGTCGATTTCATTCGACAAGCTCCGTGGCGATAACCAGAGCGGGAACGTCGTGCAGCCGCTGCCGGTCCCTTTCGAAGTGCAGGCGCTTAACAGCGGCTATAGCGTCGTTCCGATTGGCAACCTGGTGGTGACGTACACCGTCACCGGCGGCAGCGCCTCGATCGTGGATGCGAATGGCAACCCGCAACAGACGGTGCAGGTCCTGACCAACGCGAATGGCATCGCGAGCGCGTCGGTGATCCCCGAGGATCCGGCTGGGCCCTTCCAGGTAACCGCCACTGCAAACATTTCTGGAACCGACTTCTCCGAGGTCTTCAACGGCACTGGGATTGCGGTGACCTCGCCCACCGTCACGATCGTGAGCGGCGACGGGCAGTCAGGCCAGCCGAACACCAACCTGCCGCAGCCCATCGTCGCGGAATTTCGCGACGGCTCCGGAAATCCGATCGTGGGTGGAGTGGTGCATTTCCGCATCAACTCCGGCGACGCGCTACTGCAGCCCGTGGGCGGTAGCACTCCCTCAACGGTCGTGCAGGTGACCACAGATTCGCTCGGCCAGGCGGCGGTCGAGATGGTGCTCGGCGCGACTGCAGGATCGATTGTTGCAGAAGCGGGCGGGGATCCCGACTTCGTCATCAACGCGCCGTTTGGCGCCACCATCGCCGCAGGCGCACCAACGCTTACTATCCTGAGCGGGGACGGACAATCCGGACCGCCTCTGACAACAGCGCCGTTGCCCATCATCGCCGAATACCGCAACAGTGTCGGCAACCCGATCGCGGGAGCGCGCCTCGTCGTCCAGATCACCGCTGGCGATGCGCAAGTGAGCAGCGGCACCAACCCGCCATCAACAAGCATCACCGTCTTCACAGACGACAGCGGTAGGATCAGTTCGAATCTGTTGTTTGGAGCGACTGCAGGGGCTGTCACCGGCCGCGTGTACCCGTTTGTCGCGCCTGTGCGCCCGGGAGAGCCGCCGGAACCCGGCGAAGTGCCCTTTACCGCGACCATTACGGGTGGCGCAACGCTCACCATCACCAACGGCGATAACCAGACCGGCGAACCGAACGCCGCGCTGCCGGTTCCGCTGACCGTGCGGCTACTCGACGGCTCAGCCTTGCCCATCAGCGGTGCTCCTGTCACCTACACCGTGAGCAGCGGCGCTGCTTCGTTTGCCAGTTCGGCGACTTTCTCTACTGTCACCGATTCTGCAGGCGATGCGTTCGCCACGCTCGATCTCGGCGCCACTCCGGGGCCAGTGACGGTGACCGCGACCTCGATGGGTCAAACCGTCACGTTTAATGAAACCATTGCGCTGCCTCCGGATGTGCCGCCCACGATCACCTATAACCCTGCCCCCGGCAGCCAGTTCACGCTTAACGCGGACGGATCCACGGCCTTCGGCTCCATCAATGTGACACCGAGTGGCGGCAGCGGCACAGGACCGGCCGCGACCACCACCATCGACAACTGCAGCTTTGCGACCAATCCCGTCAGTTTCGCGGTGAGTGGGCAGCCGCTGGCGTTTGAGGGCAGTACCACTCAACCAGGCAGCCTGTCGCTCACCTGCCAGGTCGGCCCGAGCGCCGCCACCGCTCGACTGACCTGTTCGGAAACAAGCGGCACGGCGTCTGCGGTTGCGCGGACATTTGATGTGACGTGTCCCGCCGCTCCGCCGGCACCGACCATCGCCCTCGTCAGCGGCGACGGGCAATCGGGGCCGCCCAATACGCAGCTCCCGCAGCCCGTAGTCGTCGAGTACCGCGACGGCAACGGCACACCTGTCGCGAGTCATGCGCTGTTCTTTTCGATCACGAGCGCGAACGCGATGGTGCGCCGCGTGGGGGATACGACCTTCTCGCCCAATGCGTTCGGGTCCACCGATGTATCTGGTCAAGCCTCCTTCGAAATCCTTCTAGGCTCGTCCGCGGGTCCGGTGACGGGCACGGTGTGCGAGGCGCCCCGTGGCCCTGACGCCATCGACGGATTCGCGCAGTGCGCGCCGTTCACGGCAACGATCGCTGCTGTGCCGCCAGTGCTGACCATCACCGGTGGCAACAACCAGACGGGCCCCCCGAATGCCACGCTGCCCGACCCTCTGACAGTACGGTTGCTCGATGGAAGTGGCGCGCCGATCAATGGAGCGACGGTGACTTACACCGTGACCAGCGGCACCGCCTCGTTTTCGGGACAGACGTCATTTTCCACCGGCACGGATTCGTCCGGCAACGCATCCGCCACGCTCAATCTTGGCGGAACGCCGGGACCGGTGACCGTGACCGCAAGCACGCTGGGTCAGACCGTTACCTTCAATGAAACCATTGCGGTGCCGAACGCCGCACCGATGGTCACCTTCAACCCACCCGCGGGTTCTGGATTCACTCTCAGCGCAAGTGGACCCAGCGCGTCCGGTTCGATCACGGCGACGCCTAGCGGCGGTAGCGGCAGTGGTCCGGCGGCAACAACCACCATCGACAATTGCACCTTCGCCACCAACCCAGTGAGTTTCGCGGTCAGCGGACAGCCGTTGACGTTTGTAGGTCCCGACACCACGCCGCAGAGTCTGTCGCTGACGTGTCAGGTCGCACCGAGTTCAGCGACCGCGCGCTTGACTTGCAGCGAAACAATCGGCGTCGCCGCACCGGTCACGAAGTTCTTCGATGTGACCTGCCCTGCTGCGCCCGCTGCCCCGACGATCACGATCATCTCCGGCAACGGGCAGTCTGGCCCCCCCGATACGCAGCTCACGCAGCCCGCGGTCGCCGAGTTCCGCGACGGCAACGGCAACCCAGTCGCGGGTCGTTTCCTGCAGTTTTCGATCACGAGCGCAAATGCGCTGGTGCGCCTCGCGGGAAATGCGACGTTCGCGTCCACTGCCTTCGGATCTACCAATGCTGCGGGTCAGGCGTCCTTTGAAGTCCAGTTGGGCTCGTCCCCCGGGCAGGTGACCGGCACGGTCTGCGAGGCGCCGAATGGCCCCAACGCCATCAACGGTTTTGCCCAGTGCGCGCCCTTCACCGCAACGATCGTCGCCCCAGCCCCCGGCTCCATGCAGATCGTTTCCGGAAACAACCAGTCAGGCGCACCAGGTGCGGCTTCCCAACCGCTCAGAGTTCGCCTGGTCCCTCCGCAAGGCGTAGTCGGCTTCGGCGTCCCAGTGACTTTCACAGTCGTGAGTGGCTCGGGAGCGCTGCTCGATGCGAACGGCAATCCGAGCGCGCAGGTGGTGGTCGGAACGGACGCCGACGGCACCGCTTCGGTCGTCTTCCGCTTCGGCAACGTGCCCGGACCGGTGCGAATCCAGGCCGCCGCGGACCGCTTCGGAAGTGTCGTTTTCGACCTCACGGTGCTCGGAGCCGGCACCAGCGACGTGTTCCGCATCGTCAGCGGCAACGGCCAGTCCGGTGCTCCCGGAACGCGCAGCCAGGGACTCGTCGTCGAACTCCTGCGCAATGGAGCGCCGCGCGCAGGCCAAACGATCAACTGGTTCATCCGTACCGGCGACGCGCAGGTCGAAAACTTTGCCACCACCACGGGAAGTGATGGTCGTTCGACGAATTTCATCACCTTCGGGCAAAGCCTCGGTCCGATCGTGGTGGAAGCGCGCACCGGCGACGGTTTGCAATCGGTGCAGTTCACGCTGACCACCACGCCCGCTTCAGCGCTGGTAGTGCGCCTCGTGAGCGGTGGTGGTCAATCCGGAATCATCAATTCGCCGTTCGCGGCGCCATTGGTCTTCGAAGTCGCCAACAGCCAGGGCCAGGTGCAGCCTGGGGTGCTGGTGGGTTTCGCGGTCACGCAAGGCTCCGCGACGCTCGGCGCCAACTCGGCCACGACCGACTCGGCTGGGCGCGTCAGCGTCACCGGTCGCTACGGACCGAATGCAGGAGCGATACAGGTGCGCGCCACCATCGGCACTGCGCCCAACCAGAGTTCGGCGCTCGCGGATCTCACCGCGATCGCGCCGGGGTTGCGCATCGTCAGCGGCAACAACCAGTCAGCCCTGGTGAGTACCGCGCTTGCCGCCCCGCTGGTTGTTGAACTGACGCAGCCAGCCACTGCCGGCGGCAGCCTCGCCGGCATCCAGATCCGCTGGACCGTGATCGAAGGCGGTGGCGTCGTCGCCACTGCTACCGCGACTACGGACGCCGCC
>JBKJSW010000077.1:0-5488 GCA_046595765.1 Ahniellaceae bacterium | reverse complement strand
ATGATTCCCAGCGGCTCCAGCAACGTCGACAGCGTGCGGAAATGCTGCTCGGCGAGAAGTTCGGTCGGCGCCATCAGCGCGACCTGTCGGCCGGCGTCCACCACTGCCAGCGCAGCGCAGGCCGCGACGATGGTCTTGCCGGAGCCGACATCGCCCTGCAGCAACCGCAGCATGGGAATGCCGCTTTCGAGGTCGCGATCGATGTCGGCGAGCACGCGCTGTTGCGCCCCGGTAAGGGCAAACGGCAACGCGGCGAGCAGGCGCGCGCGACGCGCACCCGGGATTGCCACCACGGGAGCGCGACGCGACCGCAGGAAGGCGCGTTGTCGCCGCAGGCTGAGCTGGTGCGCGAGCAGTTCCTCGAACGCAAGGCGCCGCTGTGCAGGGTGGGTTCCCGCCAGCAGCGCGGACAGGTCGACATCGACGGGCGGGCGGTGCAGCAGGCGCAACGCCTGCGCCGTGCTCAGGGCGCCGAGCCGATGCGCGAGCACGGGCGGCAGCAGATCCAGGCCCGCGTCATCGGGTAGCAGCGCGAGCGCGCCTTCCACCAGCTTCGCGAGCCGCGCGGGGGCCACGCCTTCCGTCAGCGGATACACGGGTGTCAGTCGTTCGGCGACCGGCGTGGCCGCATCGACTCGCTGGTAGCGCGGATGCACCATCTCGAACGCATCGCGCGAGCGACGGACGTCCCCGAAGCACCGCAGCCGCGTGCCAACCGCGAGCGTCTCCGCCTGCGCGCGGTTGAAGTGGAAGAAACGCAGCGTAAGCTGCGCTCCGGAGCCGTCCTCCAGCGCCACGCGCAACTGTGGCCGGAAACGAAAACCGCGCTCGATCGCAGTGACCACGCCTTCGACCTGGGCCGGCGAGTCCGGCACCAGTGCGCGCAACGGCGTGATGCGCGTCCGGTCCTCGAATCGCAGCGGCAGGTGGAACCAGAGGTCCTCGATGCGTGCGAGCCCGAGTCGAGCCAGTTGCGTGGCCAGCTTCGGCCCCACCCCATGCAGCCGGGACAGGGGCTGGGCGGCGATCAGCGACATCGCATCGCCCGCCGCAAGCTCCGGCTGGCGCATCGCAGGCTCAGGCAAGCGCGAGGATCCCGTCGATTTCCACCTTGGCGCCACGTGGCAGCGCGGAAACGCCCACGGTGGCTCGCGCCGGGTAAGGCTGCAGAAAATATTCGGCCATCACTGCATTCACGGCGGCGAAGTCGCCGAGATCGGTCAGGAATATCCCTACCCGCACCAGCTCCGCGAGGCTGCCGCCCGCGGCGTTGCAAACCGCCGCGAGATTGTCGAACACGCGACGCGCCTGCGCGTCGATGTCGCCTTCGATCAGGATCCCGGTAGCGGGATCGAGCGGAATCTGACCGGACAGGAACACGAACCCGCCGCTGGCGACGGCCTGGGAATACGGTCCGATCGCCGCTGGCGCATCGGTGGTCGCCACCGGTTTGAACCGCGCGGACGCGGGTGCAGCGTTGATGTTTGTTGGCATCGGGATCCGGCTCCTAACCCATGAATCGATTGACGGCGTGCACCACCTGCGCGCGTTGCATGCGCCGGCGCACGTCGGCGAGATGCTTGAGGTCGCGAACCTCGATCGTGAACAGCAGGGCGGCGCTCGACGCGTCACGCTCCTGGTATTCGACGTTTTCGATGTTGGAGTCGGCCTCCGCGATCGCGGCCGCGACCTGCGCGAGCACGCCCGGCTTGTTGTCGACGATCGCGCGCAGCAGCGTGCGGAATTCGCCCTCGACCTTGCGCTCCCAGCCCATCTCGACGCAACGCTCGGCCTGCTTGCGGAACTCCGGCACGTTCGGGCATTCCTCCCGATGCACCACGACACCCTTGCCGGCGCTGAGGTACCCCATGATCGCGTCGCCCGGCACCGGGTAGCAGCACTTGGCGAAGGTAAAGACCCCGCGTTCGCGACCGGATATCAGGATCTGTTCGCTCGCGCGCGGCGCATCGGTCGACGCCGGCGCCTCCGCGTCCAGCAGCAACTGCTGCGCCACCTGCTGCGGCATGCGCTGGCCGAGCGCAAGATCCTCAAGCAATTCCTCGAGTCTGCGCAGTTTGTTGTCCGCGAGGAAACGGTCGAGCACCTCCGGTCCGATGCTCTCGAGCGCGTGTCCGCTCTGGGCGAGCGCGCGGTCCAGCATGCGGTGGCCGAGCTGCACCGCGTCTTCGTGCTGCAGCTTCTTGAAATGGTGGCGGATCGCCGTCCGCGCCTTGGCGGTGACCACGAACTCCAGCCAGTTCGGGTTCGGCACGACGCTCGGCGCGGTGATGATCTCCACCGCCTGCCCGCTGGCGAGACGCGTGCGCAGCGGCACGAGCTTGCGATCGACGCGCGCCGCGACGGCGTGGTCGCCGATCTGCGTGTGCACGGCGTACGCGAAATCGAGAGCGGTGGCGTTCTTCGGCAGCGCGAGGATGTCGCCCTTGGGCGTGAACAGGTAGACCTCGTCGGGAAAGAGGTCGATCTTGACGTTCTCGACGAACTCTAGCGACGAGGTCGAGGTGCTCTGGGAATCGAGCAGGCCGGCAAGCCACTGCGCGGCGCGCGCCTGCGAGGCATTGGCGGGACCGTCGCCGGTCTTGTAGGACCAGTGCGCGGCCACGCCGCGCTCGGCCAGCATGTGCATGTCCTCGGTGCGGATCTGCACTTCGAGAGGCGAGCCACCCGGTCCGAACAGCGTCGTGTGCAACGATTGGTAACCATTGGCCTTGGGGATCGCGATGAAATCCCGGAAGCGCTGGTCGAGCGGCTTGAAGAGTCCGTGCAGCGCTCCCAGCGCCATGTAGCACTGCACCACTTCCGGCACGATGACGCGCATGCCGTACACGTCCATGAGCTGTTCGAGCGCCTTGTGCTCGCTGCGCATCTTGCGATACGTGCTGTACGGCGACTTGACGCGCCCGATCACGCGGGCCGGGATGCCCTCCTGCACGAGGCGCGCGGCGAGCGTTTCTTCGATGCTGGTCATGTGCACGCGGCGATTGCCGTACATGGCCCCGAGTCGCGCGCGCAGCACGCGGTGGCGCCAGGGATGCAGCGCCGCGAAGCCGAGGTCGGCAAGCTCGGTACGCACCGCGTTCATGCCGAGCCGGTGCGCGATGGGCGCGTAGATTTCGAGGGTTTCGCGAGCGACCCTGCGGCGGGCTTCCGGGGTCATGGCATCGAGCGTGCGCATGTTGTGGAGGCGATCGGCGAGCTTTATCAGGATCACGCGCAGGTCGCGCGACATCGCCAGCAGCATTTTGCGGAAACTCTCGGCGCTCGCTTCGGCGCGGCTGCCGAAGTTGAGTTTGTCGAGCTTGGTCACGCCGTCAACGAGTTCCGCCACTTCCTCGCCGAAAACCTCCGCGAGTTCCGCACGCGTGAGCGCGGTGTCCTCGAGTGTGTCGTGAAGCAGGGCCGCCATGACCGCCTCGGCGTCGAGGCGCATGTCCGCAAGGATCGCCGCCACCGAAAGTGGATGCGTGATGTAAGGCTCACCGGTGCGCCGCGACTGGCCTTCGTGTGCCGCGTCGGCCCGCCGGAACGCCGCCAGCACGCGCTCGACTTCAGCGGGGCGGAGATACGCCTCGAGCTTTCGACGCAGGGTCGACAGCGCCGCGTCGACCGCAGCGCGATCGGCCGCGTCGGGAATCCGCAGCGCGGTGGCGAGGTCCCCCGTCACGCGCAGCCGCCCGCCTGGCGGTTCGTGCGCTGGGGAAACGGGCTAGTGGCGCGGCGACATCGCATGGGCCCGCGTCGACTCCGACCGCGGCGTTGGCGCAGTCACGCGCACGAGCATAACAACACGACCATGCTTCCGCGGTGCCGGAATCGGCGCGGCGGAAGCATCGTTCTCAATCGTCGCCAGGCTTGGAGAGATCGTCGTCGACCAGCGCCGCTGCTGCGGCCCATTCCAGCGCCTCGCGCTCGGTGCGCTCGCGTTCCTGGCGGTCGATCTCGTCGATGTACTTGTGGTCGAGGCGCCGCGAGGCGATCTCGCGCAATGCCATGACGGTCGGCTTGTCGTTGCCGGCTTCCACGAGGGGGTCGGCGCCTTTGGCCAGCTGCCGCGCGCGGCGCGTCGCCATCAACACGAGTTCGAAACGATTGTCGACCACTTCGAGGCAGTCTTCGACGGTGATACGGGCCATGGAGTTGCGCGCCGGCTTGCGCCGACCCTAGGTTCGGGGGACCGGGCAGTGTAGAAGCGCCGCTTGCCCGTTGCAAACAGGGCTCAGCAAGTCCCGAGCAGCGAGGCCACCAGCCCGACGTGGCGCTCCTGCTGGAGCGGGCGCCGCAGCCGGCTCGCGGTGAGGATCGCGCACATCTCCGCGACGGCGGTGGCGAAGTCTTCGTTGACGACAACGAAGTCGAATTCGTCGAAATGGCTCATTTCCTCCCGCGCGGCGGCCAGGCGCTGCGCGATGACCGCCTCGCTGTCCTGACCGCGCGCCCGCATCCGCTGCTCCAGCGCTGCACGCGACGGCGGCAGGATGAATATGCTGACGGCCTCGGGCACCTGCTTTCGCACCTGGCGTGCTCCCTGCCAGTCGATCTCCAGCAGCACGTCGCGCCCGGCGGCGAGCTGCGGCTCGACGGACTGCTTGGCGGTGCCCTTCCAGTCGCCGTGCACCAGCGCGTATTCGAAGAAATCGCCCGCTTCGATCATGCCTTGAAATACGACCGCGTCGACGAAGTGGTAGTGCTGGGCGTGCCGCTCGCCAGGGCGCGGCGCTCGTGAGGTAAACGAGATCGACAGGGCAATGTTGGGGTCAAGGCCCAGGCAGGCATTGACGATGCTCGACTTGCCCGCGCCGGAGGGCGCCGCGACGATGAACAGGGTGCCGCGCATCAGGTGCGCACCGGCAGCATGGGAAAGTGCGCACTCATTCGATATTTTGCACCTGCTCCCGGACTTGCTCGATCAGCACCTTGAGCTCGACGCTGGCCTGCGAGGTGCGCGCGTCCACGGATTTCGAACCGAGCGTGTTGGCCTCGCGGTTGAATTCCTGCAGCAGGAAATCCAGGCGACGACCAGCGGCCTCGCCGCGGGACAGCGTCGCGCGCGCTTCGGCGATGTGCGACTGCAGTCGATCGAGTTCCTCGTCCACGTCGAGCTTGGACAGTCCCAGCACCAGCTCCTGCTCGAACCGGCCCGGATCGAGTGGCAGCTTCAGGTCGGCGAGCCGGGTTTCAAGTTTCACGCGCAGCGCGACGCGGATTTCGGGCAGCCAAATGCGTAGTTGACCAACCAGCGCGTCGATCGCTTCGAGCCGCTCCTGGATGAAGCCCTGCAGGCGCTCGCCTTCGCGGGCCCGCGTCGCTGCGAAGTCATCCAGGGCGCGCGACACCAGCTTGAGCGCGGCTTCGTGCAGTGCAGCGCCGTCGCGTTCCGGCTCGCGCACGACGCCGGGCCAGGCCAGCAACGCGAGCGGGTCGAACTGCGAGTTGGCGACGCGCGCAGCGATGCCGTTGGCTCGCTCCA
>JBKJSW010000446.1:0-3028 GCA_046595765.1 Ahniellaceae bacterium | reverse complement strand
GCCCCTCGATCGATGGTCCACGACCCATGTTGGATACCCGGTACTGCGATTGGACAATCGCGAATTATAGGACGGCGGCGAGCGCGGCGCGGCGCGGCCGCAGGCAACAGGACGTTGACGGTTACCCGCCGGCTTTCGGGCCAGTCAGGCGAAACGGCCTTCGCGAAGGAAGCGCACGGTCTGGTCGACCGCTCGGTCCGAAAACAGGAGACCCGTGTGGCTCGTCGCCACGACGCAATGCGCGCGGATGCCCGGCAAGCGGGTCTCGTCGACCGTGACCGTGCCGTCATGCGGGCGGACAAGGCCACCCATCAGTGCGCCGAGGCCCACCGGAACACTGCCGGCGATGACGCCGACGTCGCAGGCACCGCGCCATTCCGCGACGCCCCGTTGCAGCAACGCCGAGCTATCGCCCAGCAGCCAGCCCCAGTGGCGGGCCATCCAGTTGGCGGCGACCGAACCACGCAGCGGCGATCCCAGGCAGACGATGCGCCCGATGCGCGCGGGGTTGCATTGGGTCGCGCATTCGAGCGCCACGAGTCCGCCAAGGCTATGTCCGATCACATGCACCGGGCCGGAGTCGCCAGCTTCGATCCGGGCGCGCAGGTTTGACACGGCGGCCTCGGGGCCACCGTGGAGAGACTGGTAGCCGAAGGTCTCGGGCGCAAAGCCCGCAACCCGCAGGCGTCGCGCGAGCGGCGCCAATGCGGCCGCGCGCATCCACAGTCCATGCAGCAGGATGACGCGCTCGCTCATGCGATCTGGGCGCCACGGCGGCGGCGCACTGCGGCATCGACTGCTGCACGCGGCACTGCGAGCGCGGCGCGTTTCATTCCGCGCGTTCGCGCAGCCGCACCGCGACGTGGAGTTCGACAAGTTGCGCGTCGGGAATCGGCGACGGCGCGCCGGTCATCAGGCACTGCGCAGTCGTCGTCTTGGGGAAAGCGATCACGTCACGGATCGACTCGGTCCCAGCCAGCAGTGCGGCCATGCGATCGATACCGAACGCAATGCCGCCGTGCGGCGGCGCGCCGTACTTGAGTGCCTCGAGCAGGAACCCGAACTTGGCCTGCTGTTCCTCCGCCTCGATGCCGAGCAGGTCGAACACCGCACTCTGCATGTCGGACCGGTGGATGCGGATGGAACCGCCGCCGATCTCGTTGCCGTTGAGCACCATGTCGTAGCCGCGCGACACCGCGACGTGGGCGTTGGCCTTGAGCGTCGCGATGTCGTCGACGGCCGGCGCGGTGAACGGATGGTGCAGCGCGACGTGGCGACCCGCCTCCTCGTCCCACTCGAACATCGGGAAATCGGTAACCCAGAGCGGTGCCCAGGTGTTCGTCACCAGCCCGAGATCCTTTGCCACCTTGAGCCTCAGCGCACCCATGAAATCGCAGACCTTCGCGTACGGACCCGCACCGAACAGCAATGCGTCCCCGCTCTGCGCGCCACTGGCCTGCATGATGGACGCGAGCGTCGCATCGTCGAGGAACTTGGCGATCGGCGAATGGATGCCCTCACGTCCTTTCGCTGCGTCCTCGACCTTCATCCACGCGAGGCCCTTGGCGCCGAATTTCGCAGCATGTGCGGCGAGGTCGTCGAGTTGCTTGCGCGATAGCGTCGCGCCACCGGGCGCGCGCAACGCGACGACACATCCGTCCACGGCGTTCGCCCAGTCGGTGAAGACCTTGAATTCACTGCCCTTCACCAGCTCCGCAATATCGACGAGTTCGAGCGCGATGCGAAGGTCCGGCTTGTCCGAACCGAAACGGCGCATCGCCTCGGCGTATGTGAGGCGCTGGAATGGCGCGGCGAGTTCGATGCCCGAAACTTCGCGGAACACCTCGCGCACCATGGACTCTACGGTGTCCTGCACGTCGCGCTCGCCGACCCAGGCGAACTCCAGGTCGAGCTGGGTGAATTCAAGCTGGCGATCCGCGCGCAGCGCCTCGTCGCGAAAGCAGCGCGCGATTTGATAGTAGCGGTCGAATCCGGCGACCATCAGGATCTGCTTGAACAGCTGCGGCGACTGCGGCAACGCGTAGAACTCACCTGGGTGCGACCGCGCCGGCACCAGGAAGTCGCGTGCGCCTTCGGGCGTGGCCTTGGTCAGGATCGGCGTCTCGAGATCCTGGAAACCGCGAGCGTCGAGCCAGCGCCGCAACGCCTGCACCAGCGCGATGCGCGTGCGCATCATTTTCTGCATTTGCGGCCGGCGCAGGTCGAGGTAGCGATAGCGCAGGCGGATCTCCTCGCCCGGGTTCTCGTGTGCATGGAACGGTAGCGGCGCAGCCTTGTTCAGCACCTCGATCGAGTCCGCCACGATCTCCACGCGGCCCGACTTGAGCTTGTCGTTGACCGCATGGCGCGCGCGTACCGTGCCGGTCACGCGTATGCAGTCCTCGTAGCCCAGGCCAGCCGCGACCGGGAACACCGCCGTCTGGTCTGGCGCCACCACGATCTGCACGATGCCTTCGTGGTCGCGCAGGTCGACGAAACACACGCCGCCGAGGTTGCGCTGGACATCGACCCACCCGCACAGGGTCACGGTTTGGCCCGTCAACGATTCGTCGACGAGGCCGCAGAAATGGCTACGCATGCAAACTCCGGGAAGCGGCCGCGCGATCGCTCACGCGCGAGGGCGCGCAGTGTAGTGGCAGGCGCAGGTCAGCCGGTGCCGGCGGGCTTGGCGGCGGGAGTGGACTCCGACTTCGCGGCGGGCTTGGCATCGGATTTCGACGGCGCCTTCGCATCCGTCGCCGCGGTGCCAGGGGTCGATGCCGAACCGGAAGCGCCGTCCGGCTTGCCCGCGGAGTCTTTCGACGAAGCGTTTTCGCTCGAACTGACAGACGCCTTGGATTCGCCGCCGTCGCCGGCGATGTTGCGCTTGCGGTCGCCGTCCTTCTTGAAATCGGTCTCGTACCAGCCGGATCCCGCCAGCCGGAACGACGGCGCGGTCAGCTGGCGCTTGATCTGGGCCGCGCCGCACTGCGGGCATTCCGCCGGGACGGGGACCGACATCCTCTGC
>JBKJSW010000323.1:0-10624 GCA_046595765.1 Ahniellaceae bacterium | reverse complement strand
TTCATCAATGGACGTCAAAAAGGATCACAACCTGGGTGCGGGCACTGGCGCGGCCGCAGGCGCCGTCACGGGTGCGGTAGTCGGCGCGGTGGGCGGACCGATCGGCATGATTGCCGGGGGCGTGATTGGCGGCATCCTCGGTTCGAAGGCCGGCGACAGCATCGCTGAAGTCGTCAACCCGACCGAGTACAACCGTCACTGGGAAAGCAACTACCAGGGCACGGACTACTACGCCAAGGGCCGCGAGTGGAAGGACTATGAGCCGGCTTACGGCCTGGGCTACAAGGGTTACGCGACCAACAACGAGCCGTACGACAAGGTCGAGGCCAAGCTTGAGCGTGAGTGGAACGAGGTGAAGGGTGATTCGCGCCTGGCGTGGAGCGAGGCCCGCGGCGCAGTGCGCGATGGTTGGCATCACGTCGAGCGTTCGCTTCCGGGCGACTTCGACCGCGACGGTCGCTAAGCAAATCGGGGAACGTGCCTAGGGCTACCGCGATCGCCTGAACGCACATTCCATCGAGACCGAAAGGCCGCCTCCGGGCGGCCTTTCTTTTTTGCGTGTCAGGCCGCGCCGCCGAGCGCCTCCGCCACGACCGCGAGGGCGGTGTCGATGCCGGAATCGTCGACGTCGAGATGCGTCACCGCCCGCATGGTGACGCGGTCGAAGGCGCCGATGCGCACGCCACGCGCGCCCACGCGGCGACTGAGTTCGGGGGCGTCGAATCCGCATCGCGCCGTGTCCACGGAAAAGAACACGATGTTGGTCTCGACAGTCGCCGGCTCGAGTACCAGTCCGGGCAACGCGGCCAGGCCTTCGGCCAGGCGCCGCGCCCGTCGATGATCGTCGGCGAGACGCTCCACATGATGGTCGAGCGCGTACAGCGCGCCCGCGGCAACAATGCCCGCCTGCCGCATGGCGCCGCCCAGTCGCTGCTTCACCACCCAGGCGCGCTCGATGAAGTCGTGTGAACCGGCGAGCGCAGCGCCGATCGGCGCACCGAGGCCCTTGCTGAAATCGATCCACACCGAGTCGAAATCGCGCGCGTAGTCGGCGGCGCTGACGCCACTGGCGACGACCGCGTTGAGCAGGCGCGCCCCGTCCATGTGCGTCGCCATGCCGCGTTCGCGCGCGATGGCGCACACCGCGTCGAGCCCCACCTGCGACCACACCGCGCCGCCGCCGAGATTGCTCGTCTGCTCGACGCTGAGCACCGACTGCCGCGGCGCGTGCCGCATGGGCGTCCGCAGTGCGGCACGAAACTGCGCGGCGTCGAACCGGCCGCGATCGCCCTCCAGCGTCAGCAGGTTGAGTCCGGCGTTGGCGCCGACGCCGCCCGCCTCGAAGCAGGCGATGTGCGCGGTTCGATCGCAGACGACTTCTTCGCCTGGCCGACCGAGCACGGCGAGCGCGATCTGGTTGCACTGGGTGCCGCTCGGTGCGAACAGCGCCGCTTCCTTGCCGAGCAGCTCCGCCACGCGGGCGCACAGCGCGTTGACGGTGGGATCTTCGAAAGCGGCCTCGTCGCCCACTTCGGCCGCCGCCATCACCGCGCGCATTGCCGCGGTCGGCCGCGTCTTGGTATCGCTGAAAAGATCGATCACCGGGATTTTCCTCAAGTGCATGCGCGGAGTTGCCTGCGCGCAAGTCTAAGCGGCCGGGCGTAATTAGTGCGCGCGCGACCGGCGGTCGGCGATTGCATGCCAAGTGCTCCGCACCGCGAACAATGTGCGCGCAACGCGATGTTCCTGCACAAGCGTTGGCCTCAGCACGTTCGCTCGGAAACCAGATGCCCTTTTGTCGCCCGCACGCTGTCGAAACCCCGGCAGCGCGGCCTGTATCTCGGAGAGGCCATTCAGACTGCGTGATAGAGTCCCGCGCCTCCTGTTCGCGCCATCGGGACCCATCCAGCATGGAACCAAACACCAGCGCCGAGGATCTGCGCCAGGCCGCTCTCGAGTATCACCGCGCCGATCCGCCCGGCAAGATCAAAGTCGTCCCGACCAAGCCCATGGTGACGGTCAAGGACCTGTCGCTTGCGTATTCACCCGGCGTCGCCGCAGCCTGCGACGCGATCGTCGCCGATCCGCTCGAAGCCGCGCACATGACCGCGCGCGCGAACCTGGTCGGCGTCATCACCAACGGCACGGCAGTGCTCGGCCTCGGCAACATCGGGCCGCTCGCGGCCAAGCCGGTCATGGAGGGCAAGGGCGTGCTGTTCCAGAAATTCGCGGGCATCGACGTGTTCGACATCGAGATCGCGGAGAACGACCCGCAGAAGCTGATCGAGATCATTGCCAGCCTCGAGCCCACGTTCGGCGGCATCAACCTCGAGGACATCAAGGCACCCGAGTGCTTCGTGGTCGAGAAGGCGCTGCGCGCGCGCATGAACATCCCGGTTTTCCACGACGACCAGCACGGCACCGCCATCATCGTCGGCGCCGCGGTGCTGAACGCGCTGCACTTGACCGGCAAGCGTATCGAGGACGTGCAGCTGGCAACCTCGGGAGCAGGCGCGGCCGGCATCGCCTGTCTCGACATGTTGGTATCGCTCGGGCTCAATCCCGCCAACATCCTCGCGGTGGACCGGGATGGCGTGCTGCACACGGAGCGCACCAACCTCGATCCCGACAAGGCACGCTACGCGCGCGACACCCCGCACCGCACGCTCGCCGACATCGTCAAGGGCGCGGACATCTTCCTCGGGCTCTCCGCCGGTGGCGTGCTCAAGCCGGAAATGGTTGCGTCGATGGCCGACCAGCCCATCATCATGGCGCTCGCCAATCCGTATCCCGAGATCCTGCCGGAAGACGCCAAGCGCGTGCGGCCGGACGTGATCATCGCGACCGGGCGTTCGGATTACCCGAACCAGGTCAACAACGCACTTTGCTTTCCCTACATCTTCCGGGGCGCGCTCGATGTCAGCGCGACCGAGATCACCGAGGAGATGAAGCGCGCCTGCGTCAAGGCGATCGCCGGGCTCGCACGCCGCGAGTCGTCCGACGTGGCGGCCGCGGCCTATGGAGGAGAACTGTTGTCGTTCGGTCCGGAATACCTGATCCCGCAGCCGTTCGATCCGCGCTTGCTGGTCGAAGTTGCGTCGGCCGTGGCGGAGGCAGCGATGGCGTCCGGCGTCGCGACGCGACCACTCGCAGACGTCGCCGCCTACCGCGAGAAGCTGAGCCAGTTCGTGTTCCGCACCGGGCTGCTCATGAAGCCGGTCATCGATCGCGCGCGCGCCGACAAGCAGCGCATCGTGTACGCGGAGGGCGAGGAGGAACTGGTGCTGCGCGCCGTGCAAACCGTGGTCGACGAAGGCATTGCCAGGCCGATCCTGATTGGCCGTCCCGCGGTGATCGAGAAGCGCATCCTGCGCGCTGGCCTGCGCCTCGCCGCGGGCGTCGATTTCGAGCTGGTGAATATTGATTCCGACCCGCGCTTCTACGACTACTGGACGCGATTCCACGCACTGACCGAGCGACGTGGCGTGTCGCCCGCGAGCGCCAAGGCGATCGTGCGATCGCGCTCCACCGTGATCGCCGCGATGATGGTGGAGCGCGGCGAAGCCGACGCGCTACTGTGCGGCGTGGTCGGCGGCTACCAGAAGAAACTGCGCTACCTGCGCAGCGTGTTCCCGATGGACCAGGGCGTTTCGCAGGCATCCGCGATGACCGGCGTCATCAACAACAAGGGCACCTTCTTCTTCGTCGACACCCACGTGCAGCGCGACCCGACCGCCGAGCAACTGGCCGAGGCAACCCTGCAGGCGAGCTTCCGCCTCAAGCTGTTCGGCATCCAGCCGAAGATCGCGCTGCTGTCGCATTCGAACTTTGGTTCGCACGACGACCCGTCGGCGAACAAGATGCGACGCGTGCGCGAGCTCCTGCTGCAGCAGGCGCCCAAGCTCGAGGTCGAAGGCGAGATGCACGCTGACGCGGCCATGTTGCCCTACCTGCGCGAGCGCCTGTTCCCGAACTCGCGCCTGACCGGCACGCCCAACCTGTTCGTGCTGCCGGATCTCTCTTCGGCCAATATCGTCTACAACCTGGTGAAGGTGATGAGCGATGGCGTCGCGATCGGTCCGATCCTCATGGGCCTCTCGCAGCCGGCGCACATTCTCACGTCGTCCGCGACCTCGCGGCGCATCGTCAACATGACCGCGATCGCAGCCGTCGAGGCGCAGATCCGCAAGCAGCGCGAGGCACTCGCGGCCAGCACCTGATAGGTGCGTGTCGCGCCATCCCGGCGCTCGTGGCTCGTGCCACGGTCGTCACTCGAAGCCGTTGCCGAATATGTTGTCGGAGGCCGCCACCGCGGCAAAGCACCCGTTCTGGGTGTTAGTCAGCACGCGACCGCTGAGCTGGGTGATGTGGAATGGATGGAACTCCTGCCGAACGGCCCCGCAATTGGCCCCACTGGGCGCGCCGAAATTGCAGTAGCTCATGAGCGTGCCTTGGCCGGCCGTCTCGATCGGGCATGCAACGGCGCCCGCGTAGCAACCACCCTCGGCGTTGAAGCACATGTCGATCGGCTGCAGCGAACCTCCTGGCACCACATCGGTGCAATGCGTGTGGTTCGCGCCGAAGTTGTGTCCCAGTTCGTGCGCCACCAGGCTGACGTCGGAAGCGGCGGTCGCACCGCTGAACTTGAACACCTGGTTGACACCGTAGTGGCCGGAGGTATCGCCCATGAAGACAGTGCCGGTGGATGTGCAGTAGTTGCCGGAGTTGAGTACCCAGGCAATGCCGGACGCGGAATTGGGACTGCTGGATTTGCCGGACAACTGCAGTGCGAACGCGCGCGCGACACCGGCCTGATTGACCCGCCAGAACTCGCCGAACTCGTTCAGCTGGGCGAAGGTGCTGGCACCCGTGGCTGCGTACGGATCGGCTGCGGTGCGCAGGATGCTGGTGCCGATCGTGAGTCGCACGCCGAGATCGCGTTCGTAGATCACGCTCATGAGGCCGATCAGGGCGACGACGTAATTGTTGGCATTGGCTGTGTTGTTCGCGAATTTCTGGGCCATGAATTCATTGTCGGTATCGATCGCGAGACGCGCCTGCACCAGTGCACCGGAGGGGCTGTCGCCATGAGCGCGTGCGGACGCACCCTGCGGCGCCAGCGACGGCAGCACCGCAGGCGACATCGCTTGCGTCATGTCGCATGACGACTTGAGCTCAACTCCCGCGGGCAGGAATTGGGCGAGGTCGCGGAATTCGATGGCCACGGCCGCGCTATCGACGACATTTTCGCCTCGATAGATTGCGGTGTCGCCGAACACGGTGGCCTCTACGAACGCGCCGCGGGCGTCGAGTACGAGCAGGCCCAACCACGAACCCAGACGATTGGAAATGCGGAACAAACGATGACTCGATCGCGGCAATTCGCGACGGTCCGGGCCGTCTTCCTGCTCGATGCGCGCGTCCGGCGCGTAAGCGTCCATCGGTGTCAGCGCCCACTCTGGCGCGCCGGCGACGGTGACTGTGTCGGATAGGTCGCTGCGGATCGCGAGTAGCCGATCGATATCCGCGTCCCCTAACCTGAGCGCGGGCGGGGCAGCGGCGGCGCTCGCCATGAGCCCCCACAGCAAGACCCCTTGCAACATTGAGACTGTGCGCATGGTGGTGGCTCCTGCAGACAGGCTTCTGCTCGTTGACTCCAGAGTACGCGCGTTCACCGTCGCCTGCAGCTTGACGCCTGCGCCGGCGGTGGCGAACAAACCCAAGGCTTCGACCGGAACGATGTGGAGGTCAACCCGGGAGCCGTTCACAGAGTCGGCACAGTCGCGCTCCAATGCGGGATTCTCGTCACGCTACGACGTTTCGAAATAGGAATTTTGTCGATTCCTTCACTGATACGGCTTGAATCGCGCGCGGACGAGAGCATCTTGCGCGCCATGAAAATTCAGATTGCCTCGCTCCGAAACTTCGCTCTCCGCACCCTGTCCCTCGGCACGCTTGCCTGCGCCACCCCGCTTTGGGCGATGAGCTACGTGCAGATGACCGACGCCGACTTGCTTGCGCAGGCCGACGGCGCCGTCGAGGCGACTGTGATGGGCGCGCCGCAGGCAGTGTTCGATGCCGCTGGCGTGCGCGTCGCTGCGCGTTATGCGCTCGACGTGACGGACAACTTGGGCCGCCCGATTGCCGCGACCACGACAGTCGAAATCCCTGGCTGGCAGCAAGGCGCCGGCGCGGCTTGGCAAGTACCCGGGATCGTGCAACTCGCAGAGGGCGACCGCCTGGTGCTCGTCTACGACCGCCGCGCCGACGGCGTGCTCCTGCCGCTGCACCTCAACCTGGGCGTATTCGTCGAAGTCGGCTCGCCGGCGGCGCCCTATCTGGACCGCGCCCTCGAGGAAGCGACCAACGCTGCGCCCGACACCAACACGCGCTATGGCGCCGCGCGCGACGTGCAGAAATTCAAACGCTACGTCCGCAGCAAGCTGGCGGGTCTGGATTCTCCTGTCGACTACCTGCTGCCGGCGCCGATCCGTCCCAAGTTCACGTCACTGACGGGCGGCGGCACGCCCGTGCGCTGGTCCCAGTTCGACCAGGGAACCACGGTCAACTGGTTCGCGAACAGCGACGGCATCGCGATGGTGCAGAACGAGTTCTCGCTACTGCAGACGGCGCTCGCGGCATGGACCACTGACGCGTCCAGCCAGATCCTGCTTGGATACGCCGGCACCATAGCGCCCGGCGCCGCGGATCCCGGCACCGGCACCAGCCGCCTCAAGTGGAACGATCCGGACAACGAGATGGCGGGGAGCTTCAACTGTGCCACTGGCGGCGTGCTCGCCGTCGCAGGACCGAGTTGGAGTACGCAGCCCACCACGTATCGCGGCGTGACCTACTACCGCATCCTGACCGGTCGCATGACCACGCAGGATGGTGCGGGTTGCTTCTTCGACGGCAACAACGGCGCCAACGGCGCGCAGGTATTTGCCCATGAGATTGGCCACACGCTCGGCTTCGGTCACAGCTGCGGCGACGCGCAATCGCCGTCGTGCGGATCGAGCGTGGTACTCGACGACGCGCTCATGCGCGCGACCGCGCATAACGACGCGCGCGGTGCGCGCCTGGGCGTGGACGACATCGCCGCCGCGAACCAGTGGTATTTCGCCACCAGCACGCCGCTCTCCGGCGCGATCTTCGCCAACGGTCTGGAGTAGCCACGCGGCGCTGCGGCATCCCGGGCTCCCGTAGAAGCGAACAATGTCCGGCTGCTGTGCGCCGCTCGCCGGGTACCCAGCGACATGAGCACATCGCGCCGCTCTGGAAGCGCAGGGCGTACTCGCGAGGTGACCAAAATCATTGCGCGGCGATAGCGGTCATTCGAAGCTGTTGGCGAAGAGGATCTCGCGCAGGAGCGGCGTCATCACGACCGTGCTTTGCGGCCCGCCCGAGCCGGTGTTGCCGAGGTCGTTTAGCGTGACCGTGAACGTCGTGTTGCCGCCGGCCGTGTAGCTCACGGAGCTGCTGCCGAGAAATGCCGCGAGATTGGCGATGGTGCCGGTCAGCACCACGCTCGCGGTACTGGACCCGGCGACCGCGACGCCACCTGCAGCGGTCGCGCTCAGCGTGCCGGACAGCACTGCCAGCGTGGCGGTCACGTTGCCGCCCGCCGAATCGACATCGGCGACGACGATACCGCCGAGCGGCGTGATGCCCGGCACCGCGATCGGGATACTGGCCGGCAACGTCACGATCGGGGCGTCGTTGACGGCGCTGACGGCCAGTGTCAGCGGATCGGAATCGATGCCGACGTTGCCGGTGCCGGTATTGCCGTTGTCGTTGCTGGTGACTGTCAGTTGCACGTTTGCGGCCGCGTTGGGCGCGGTGGTGAAACGTGGGCGATTGGCCCCGCCGAAGCACGCGTTGATCTGTGCCAGCGTGCCGGTGAGGCGACGCGACGTGGCGCTGCCCGCCACGCCGACACCGGCACAAACCGGCGAATCGATGCCACCGCTCGGCACGTCCAGCGTGACCATGATCACGCCTGCGGCGATATCCACATCGGCAAACGAGATGCCGGTCAGCCCCGTCGCCACATCCTCGGTCACCGCAATCGATGCGGGCACCGTATTGACCGGTGGATCGTTGACGGCGGTGATGTTGAGCGAGACTATTTCGACATCGCTTTGCGCACCGCCCGTGCCGGTGTTGCCGTTGTCATTGGCGGTCACTGTCATGTTGACCGAGGTCGTCGCGTCCGCGGCGGTGGTGTAGAGGAAACTCCCCGCGCCAAGGCAGGAATTGAGGTTCGACAACGTTCCGGTCAGGGTGCGCGCCGATGCCGTGCCGCCCGACGTCACGCCGGCGCAGCCGGGGTTGTTGAACGTGCCTGCGCCCACGCTGAAAGTCGCGGTCAGGTTGCCGCCACCGATGTCGGGGTCGTTAAAGGAAATGCCGGTGATGCTGGACGCCACGTCTTCGGTGACGGAAATCGCTGCAGGTCGCGTGATGACCGGCGGCTGATTCGCGGCGCCGCCCAGGATCTGCCAGCCAATGTCGCGGAACAGCGGCACCGTCATGTCGGTCTGGTTGAACAGCCCGGTCGACAGGGAAGGCTCCATCAGCAGGTCCGGGTTGGCGGCGGCCGAGGTGAAGTGCGAGACGCTGGAACCGGGAACGACCGGATTCGGAGCATTCATGCGCATGCGTGCGTTGACGCCCGCGCCGTTCACGCCAGCGCCGGTCGGCGCGAACGTGGGAATCGCCGCCGTGACCTGCGCGCCGTTCCAGACGAGGTTGGGATCGTTGGTCATCGACGTAACGCGTTGCGCGTCGGTCATCGCGCTCCAGTTGAGTCCCTGTGAGACATCGCGCAACAGCGGCACCCACGAGTCGTTGCGTCCGTCGAAGAGGCTGCCCTGCTGCGGTGCGGGCGCGCCGCATCCTGCCGCACTGACACAGACCAGGGTGCTGAAACCAAGGCCGTGTCCCAGTTCGTGCAGCACCACCGGGAACAGGGACACCGTGTTGGCCGCCGATGGAATGCCGGGGTTGGTGCCGTACCACCAGCGACGTGGTGGGTTGCCGAAACACCCGGTATCGATGCTGCTGTTGAAAGTTGCGTTGATTTCGTTGTTGACCCCGTTGCGATTGCCGTTGGCGAGCGCTTCAGCCAAAGCAATGTGGTACCAGGTGTTTGCCAGCGGAGCGCCCGGGAAGTCGCGATCGACCGCGGTGGGTCCCGCCGAGCCCAGCACGGCCGACGTCTGCGAACAGGTGAGCGGATTGAACTGCGCTCCGACCTTGATGTCGATGTTGCTCTGCAACGTGCCAGCCCACACCGCCGCTGCAGCCTGAAACAGATTGAAGCGTTGCTGCCCGAGCGTGGTGCCCGCATTGCCGCCTTCCGGAGCGGCCGGGGTTGTGTCGTTGAAACCTTCGCCTGGGGCGTCGAGATTGACGATGGTGATCAACGCGGCCTGCACCGTTCCACAGGCAAGCAAGGCCGCAACCGCGACCGCGCGCAACACTCCGTCGAGCTTCATCAGCGCGCCTCCGCGCTCGGCGCCGGGTGTCCGTGCTGCGCGTGGTCTCCGGTTTGCGTACAGCCGATGCGCGCTTTGCCATCGGCGTCGAGGGTGATCGTGGTCGTCGACTGAAACTGTCCATTCGAGTACGCGATGACCGAGCCGTCCGCGCGCGGCTCGAATGTCACCCTGGAATAATCGGGTGCGGGCAGCACTTCGGCCTGCGCGCGTTGCTCGGGCGTCACCGGGCCGTCGACCATCTCGCCCGTGACGGGATCCAGGTACGCGCGCACACCTTGGGATGCGAGTGGCGCGGAGGCGTTCGCGCCAGCGGACGGCGCGCTGGAGTCGTCGCTTCCGTTCGGCGCGGATTCGTCCGCCGCTGGGTCCGCGGCGTGCGCAGCGCATGCCAGGAGTGCCACACCCGCCATTGCGAGCCACGCTGCGAAATTCACATCCATCTCCTGTCCACGGCTTGCATCGGCACGACATTTTACGCCGCGCCAGCGGACGGCGCAGCACGCTGCAGAGAGTGCGCGACTTTGTCCGGTCCCGCGCCCAGCCGCTAGACTTCGCGATTCGCGTCCCGCGAGAACAGGAGCGGCCATGAACGATCAATCGAAGTCAGGAGCGGGAACCGATCTCGATCCGACCGAGACGCGCGAATGGGTCGAATCCTTGCAGGCGATCATCGCGCGCGACGGCACCGGGCGCGCACAGTTCCTGCTCGAGCAGCTGGTCGCGGAGACGCGTCTCGCCGGCGGCAACCTGCCCTTCACGCCAACCACTGCGTATATCAATTCCATCCCGCCCTCGCAGCAGCAGGCGATGCCGGGCGATGCGACGCTCGAGTGGAAAATCCGATCGCTGATCCGCTGGAATGCGCTCGCCACCGTGGTGCGCGCCAACCGCAAACCGGGCGAACTCGGCGGCCACATCGCCAGCTTCGCGTCATCGGCGACGCTGTACGACGTCGGCTTCAATCACTTCTGGCGGGCACCGCACGCGGAGCATCCCGGGGATCTCCTCTACATCCAGGGCCATTCGTCGCCGGGCATCTATGCGCGCGCATTCCTCGAGGGGCGGATGAGCGAGGACCAGCTCGACCATTTCCGCATGGAGACGGGTGGCCGCGGCGTGTC